>JAIOJO010000405.1 GCA_019911985.1 Sulfuricellaceae bacterium
CCGGCACCGGGGTGGGGCTCGCCACGGTCGAACGCCTCGTTCATCGGCACAGCGGCGAAGTTTGGGCGGAGGGCTGTCCGGGCGAAGGCGCGGTATTTTATTTCACGTTAAATGAACCGTTGTGCCAAGCCGCGGAATAACAATTACAGGAGGACTGCATGGACAACAAAATCATACTGCTGGTGGAAGACAACCCGGACGACGAAACGCTGACGCTGCGCGCGCTGAAAAAGAGCAAGATTTTGAACGAGATCGTCGTCGCGCGCGATGGTGCCGAGGCGCTGGATTATTTGTTCGGCACCGGCGCTTTCGCCGGGCGCGATACCTCGATCCAGCCGCAATTGATTCTGCTCGATCTCAAGCTGCCCAAGGTCGACGGCCTTGAAGTCTTGAAGCGCCTGCGCGCCGATCCTCGCACCGCGCTGCTGCCGGTAACCGTCCTCACCACCTCGAACGAAGAGCGCGACGTCGTCACCAGCTATCAACTGGGCGTCAACAGCTATGTGCGCAAACCGGTGGATTTCGACTCATTCATCGAAGCCGTGCGCCAGCTCGGCCTGTATTGGCTGGTGCTCAATACCGCGCCGCCCGCAGGCCGCTGACATGACCAGGCCATTGCGCGTCTTGATCGTGGAGGATTCGGAGGACGATACCCTCCTGATCGTGCGCGAACTGCACAAGGGCGGTCTGACCCCTGAGCACCGGCGCGTGGATTCGCCCGCTACCTTGCAAGCCGCGCTGGACGAAGCCGCCTGGGATATCGTCATTACCGATCACAATCTGCCGGAATTCGGCTCCGCAGCGGCGATCCAGCAAGTGAAACAAGCCAGTCTCGATCTGCCCATCATCATCGTTTCCGGCAGTATCGGCGAGGAAGTAGCGGTGGCCGCCATGAAAAGCGGCGCCCACGATTACATCATGAAGGGCAACCTGTCGCGGCTCGTGCCCGCCATTGAGCGCGAGCTGCGCGAGGCACAAAACCGCCACGAACACCGCGAGGCCCAGAAGACGATTGAGCATCTCGCCTATCACGATGCCTTGACCGGCCTGTACAATCGCGCCGAGTTCGAGACGCGGTTGGCACAGGCCTTGAAAAGCGCCAGCACCGACAGCACGCACGCCTTGTTTTACCTGGATATGGACCAGTTCAAGATCGTCAACGACACCTGCGGCCATGTCGCCGGCGACGAACTGCTCAAACAGATCGCGATACTGCTGAAGGGCCCGGTGCGCGAAGTCGACACACTGGCCCGGCTCGGCGGCGACGAATTCGGCGTGCTGCTGGAGCATTGTTCGCTCACTCACGCCGAGGAAGTAGCCGAGCGCATGCTGCAACTGGTCCAGGAGTTCCGCTTCGCCTGGCAGGACAAAACCTTCACCATCGGCGTCAGCATCGGCCTGGTCATGCTGGACAGCACGAGCCAGACGCACACCGAGCTATTGCGTGCCGCCGACATGGCTTGCTACGCTGCCAAGGATAAGGGCCGCGGCCGCATTCACATCTACCGCCCGGATGACGTGGAACTTACCCAACGCCGCGGCGAAATGGAATGGGTGTCGCAGCTTACCCACGCCTTGCAGGAGAACCAGTTCGTCCTCCACAAGCAGTGCATCGTCGCGCTGGACGGCACAGCCACCGGGCCTTCCTGTGAATTCCTGGTGCGCCTCAAGGGCCGCGATGGCCAACTGATCATGCCCGGTGCCTTTATCCCCGCCGCTGAACGCTACGACCTCATGCCCAAGCTGGACCGCTGGGTATTGACACAGGCTTTCGCCCATCTCGCCCAGAAGTTCGCCACCCATCAGGGCAGAGCCGACAGCATCTACTTCATCAATCTCTCCGGCGCAACCCTGGGCGATGAAGCCTATCTGCAATTCGTGAGGGATGCCTTGTCCCGCAACGGCATCCCGCCGCAATCGATCTGCTTCGAGGTCACCGAGACCACCGCCATTGCCAGTTTGAGCAACGCATTGTCGTTTATCCAGAGCGTAAAATCCTTGGGCTGCAAGGTCGCGCTGGACGATTTCGGCACGGGCCTAAGCTCTTTCTCCTACCTGAAAACGCTGGCTGCGGACTACCTGAAAATAGACGGCGGGTTCGTGCGCGACATGCTGGAAGACCCG
>JAIOJO010000037.1 GCA_019911985.1 Sulfuricellaceae bacterium
CGTCTAGCCTATCCAGGCAGACGAAAGCCTGGCGGATATTTTTGCTGCGCTCTTTCCACGCTAGCGCGGCTTGGGGCGGAGTATCCCGGATACGGGCGCAGGCGCTTGGCAGCAGTGGAATATCCAAGTGGGCGGAGGCTATCTTTGCCAGCTCCAGGGCCTGGTTGAAACCGCGTTCTTTGAGCCGCGCCGGGTGCAGCGGCATGGGCAGCAGCGCGTCGGGTAGCGGCCCGTGCCGTACCGCCGCGACTAGCGGCAGCGCCAGCGCTTCCGCCAAGGCCAGATTGCCCGCGTATTTGTAAGCATGAAGCAGGCCGTCAAGAGGAAAGTCGTAGTCGAAGGCGGCCGTCGTGGCACTGAATGCGGGTGGCCGCCGTAGGCAGGCACCGCAGACTTCGCCGTTTGGCGTAGTGTCGGCACAAATCGGACAGCACGGGCCGATATGGTGCGGCAGCGCCGCCGCGCAGGCTTCGCAGAGCAAGGCGCAGCCGCTGGCCGCGCCGCACAACTGGCAATCCTGCGGGAGCAAGCGCCGCATAAAATTTAAGCAGATGTTTAAAATGGGTGCCCCGTAAATTGACAAGGAAGTGGAAATCTCCGAAGATAGCGCGCCTCCACCCAACACAGGTCGCCCCATGGAAACCGAACGCCATACGATCTCGGCCAAACAATGCCGATTGTCCTCTCAAGTTGTCAACCTCGGCAGTATGCTTGCGGTTTTGATTTTTCCCTTGATCACGATCTGGTTCGCCGGCTCGATCTTCGCTTACGCGGCTGTCGGCCATCATCCCGATCTGCGTGCGCGAATACAATCGCTATGCGGGCTACCGTTTTTATGGTTTTGCCGGAACCTTGCCGGTATTGCTGATTTTTGCCGACGAACTGCATCACCTGGCGGGCGGTGTGTTGAACATGTGGCTTTGGGTATGGGCCGTTGGCGTGGCGACCATGGTGCCCTGGGGAATCTGGTCCTGGATCAAGTCCGGCCGGGAAGCGTGGCAGGACATCGAGCTGGAGGGGGAAAAGCATGACTGACTTGGCCGTGGCCCCTGAAGTATCGTCAAGCCCGCGCTGGAGCGTGGACGAAATCAAGGCCTTGTTCGATCTGCCTTTCAACGATTTGCTGTTCCGGGCGCAGAGCGCCCACCGCCAACACTTCGACCCCAATGAAGTCCAAGTAAGCACGTTGCTGTCGATCAAGACCGGCGGCTGTTCGGAAGATTGCGGCTATTGCTCGCAGTCGGCACGGCACGAAACGCCGGTCGAGCGCGAACCGCTCTTGTCTCTGGACGAGGTGCTTGCCGCCGCCCGGCAAGCCAAGGAAAAAGGCGCTACCCGCTTCTGCATGGGCGCGGCTTGGCGCGGCCCGAAACAGAAGGACTTGCTGCCGGTGCTGGATATGATCCGCGCGGTGCGCGGTCTCGGCCTGGAAACTTGCGTTACCCTCGGCTTGTTGAAGGATGGCCAAGCGGAGCAGTTGGCGGATGCCGGATTGGATTATTACAACCACAATCTGGATACCGCCGAGGAATTCTACGGCCAGGTGATTTCCACCCACGGCTACAGCGACCGCCTGGAAACTCTGCACCGGGTACGCCAGGCCGGGATGCGGGTATGCAGCGGCGGCATCATCGGCATGGGCGAAACGCGCGCCCAGCGCGCCATACTGATTGCCCAGTTGGCCAATTTGGAGCCGGTGCCGGAGTCGGTGCCGATCAATATGCTGGTGCAGGTTGAAGGCACGCCCTTGAGCGGCGCGCCGCAGCTCGATACGCTGGAGTTCGTGCGCACCGTCGCGGTGGCGCGTATTACCATGCCGACCAGCCTGGTGCGCCTTTCCGCCGGGCGCGGCGAGATGGAAGACAGCCTGCAGGCGCTGTGCTTCCTGGCCGGGGCCAATTCGATTTTTTACGGCGAAAAACTGCTGACCACCGGCAACCCGGACACCGATGCAGACCAGGATTTGCTCCGGCGCCTGGGCATCCGCGCCATGGCGGCCTGATCGCGGCAAAACAGCTTGTTGCGCCGCGACAGGTTTTTGCCGTTTACAGGCGGAACGATTTGCCATGCCATTTTCCCATTTCAGCAATGAATTGAATAAGCGCCGCGAGCAGGGCTTGTTGCGCCGCCGCCGCGTGCTGGAGAGCCCGCAAGGGGTCTACGTCAACGCCGACGGAAAACCGTATCTGTCTTTTTGCAGCAACGACTACCTCGGCCTCGCCAACCACCCGGCCCTGGCCAAGGCGGCTTGTGCCGGGGCGCGGCAGTATGGCGTGGGGGCCGGAGCGTCCCATCTGGTGAGCGGCCATTTCGCGCCTCACCATCGTTTGGAAGAAGATCTGGCTGCTTTTGTCGGCTTGCCGCGAGCCTTGCTGTTTTCCACCGGCTTTATGGCTAATCTCGGCATCGTTGCGGCTTTGGTAGGGCGTAAGGACGAGGTTTTTGCCGACAAGCTGAACCATGCTTCCCTCAACGACGCGGCGCTGTTGTCGCGCGCCCGGCTGCGGCGCTATCCCCACCTCGATCTGGATGCACTGGAAAGGCAACTGGCGGCGAGCCGCGCGCCGCGTAAGCTGGTGGTGAGCGATGCGGTATTCAGCATGGATGGCGACATCGCCCCGGTGCCCGAGTTGCTGGCGCTATGCGAGCGCCACGCTGCCTGGCTGCTGCTGGACGACGCCCACGGCTTCGGTGTGCTGGGGCAGGGTGGGCGCGGTGTGTTGTCGCATTTTGGGATGCATTCCGAACGCATCGTTTACAT
>JAIOJO010000406.1 GCA_019911985.1 Sulfuricellaceae bacterium
CCGCCGTGCCTTGTGCCAGGGGCTGGCCGACCCGTCCGGCGGGAATGCGTTGGCTGACCGGCAAGATCGCTGCGGCGCCCGGAGCCAGGCCGGCTGTGGCGATGGCATAACCGTCCATCGCGCTGTTGTCGAGCGGCGGGACGTCCACCGCGGATACGAGCGCCTCGGCCAAAACACGGCCAAGCGCTTGTTGGGTTGCGGCTTCTTCGCTTTCGGCAACGCTTCGGGCGCGATCCAGCAGCCAGGCAAGCGCTTCGTCGGCGGTCATGATTGAGTTTTTATTCATACAAACCCCATGGAGTGCAAAATAAAGCCGGCGATCACTTCCGCCTGGTTAAGGTCGAATTGCGTCAGCGGGCAATCCAACAAGGATTCGTCGCTGGCGACGGCGACGATATGCGGGTCGCCGGGGTAAAGCAAGGGCTGGCTGCTCGCCGCGCGATGGACTTCCAGCTTGGGGATGGCTTCCCGTTTGTATCCTTCCACCAAGACCAGGTCGCATGGCGACAGGCGCGCCACATGCTGCGCCAGGCCGGGTTCGTCTTCGCCGGCCAATTCGTGCATCAGCGCCCAGCGCCGGTTCGACCCGACCAAGACTTCGCTGCACCCCGCCTTGCGGTGGCGGTAGGAATCCTTACCCGGTTGGTCGATGTCGAAATCGTGGTGGGTTTGCTTGATCAGCGAAACCCTCAGGCCGCGCGCCACGAACAAGGGTATCAGCTTTTCGATCAAAGTGGTCTTGCCGCTGCCGGAGTAGCCGGCGAATCCGAATGTTTTTTTCATTTCTTGCCTTATGCAAGCCGGTTCCGTTACGGCGGGAATTTGCCGCTAGCCGGGGTCGTTATGATGCAACGGAAGGCGGGGCTGTTCAAGTCGGCTAAGGCGGAAAGTCATTTCGGCCGGGGATAATTCTTGACTCCATAAAATGGAATTAGTATATAGTTTATGGTTATTCCAATAACTCATTGATATGTCATATTGCGCAAGGCCTTAAAGGCCGTTGCGGCGAAGTTCAGCAAAGAAAAATGAAAACAAATCTCCCTGTCACCACCCTTGAACATCAACTGAAGCCCGGCCAACCCATCGTCACCAAAACCGATACGAAAGGCATCGTCACTTACGTCAACCAGGCTTTCATCGACATCAGCGGCTTCGACCGCGACGAACTGATAGGGAAAAGCCATAATCTGGTCCGCCACCCCGACATGCCGCCGGAAGCCTTCGCCGACTTGTGGGACACGGTCAAGCAAGAACAGCCATGGCGCGGCATCGTCAAAAACCGCTGCAAGAACGGCGATTTTTACTGGGTCGAGGCCTACGTCACGCCGATCAAGGAAAACGGCCGCACCGTCGGCTACATGTCGGTACGCGGCGTTCCGGCCGCCGGGCAAGTGGCGGCGGCGGAAAAACTCTATCGCGAGGTTAAGACCGGCGCGGCAAAAATTCCGCGCACCCTGAGCCACAAAAATTTTCTGCCTTCGATCGTCAACCAAATCGGCTTTTCTTTCGCTATTCTGGCCTTGCTGCTGATCGCAACGGGCCTTGTCGGGATGCGACGCGGCGACATCGAACTGCCCTTGAGCTTGAGCCTGTTCGGCGTGACTTTTGCGCTGCTGGCGGGATTTTGGCTGCGGCAGGCCTTGGGCAGCGGCATCTCACGCGCGATTCACGCCTTGGATCAATTGGCCGAGGGCAACTTCAATGCGCGGGTGGACGTGGCGGCGACGGGCGAATTGTCCCGCTTGCTGACGGCGCTCGAATCCATGCGCATCAATACCCGCGCCATTATCGCCGACGTCATGCATTCCGCCCGCACGCTGGAAGAAGTCGCCCAATGGCTGAAAAAGGAAATGCACCAGGTCAATGAGCGTTCCGTCACCCAGTCAGGTCGGGCCAACGCTTCCAGCCAGGAATTGCAGGGTATGTTCGAATTTATTCAGTCGCTCACCGGGAATACCCACGAGACGGCCGTTGCCGCCACGCAAACCCGCGGGCTGGTGGACACCGGAAATCAGTATATGGCGTCCGGCCGTATTT
>JAIOJO010000407.1 GCA_019911985.1 Sulfuricellaceae bacterium
ACGGCGCACAAGGCGCTGAATCTGACGCTGGCCGGACTGGTCCTGGCCCATGCGGCCGCCGCGCTCAAGCACCACTTTTTCGCCCGCGACGGCATCCTCGCTCGCATGCTGCCTTTCATCGGAAAACCCTAGGAGAACCGCCATGAACGCCATCACGAAAAAAACCGGGGTTTGCCTCGGCATGATCACGGTCTTGTTCGCCTGCAGCGCGCAAGCGGCCGAGTTCACCCAACTGCAGACGGACAAAAGCGCCGTATCGTTCGTGTACAAGCAAATGAACGTGCCGATAGACGGCCGCTTCAAGCGCTTCCACGGCCAGATCAGCTTCGACCCGGCGAAACCGGCACTCGCCCGGGCCGAAATCGACATCGAACTCGCCAGCATCGACGCGGGTTCAGACGAGGCCAACGACGAGGTGGCGGGCAAGCTCTGGTTCAATACCCGGGCCTTCCCCATCGCGCGCTTTGTATCCACCTCGATCAAGCCGCTCGGCGGCAATCGCTTCGAGGTGGTCGGCAAAATGAGCATCAAGGGCAAGACGCTGGATGCGAAAACGCCGGCGACGTTTCGCCAGGAAGGCCATAGCGGCGTGTTCGCCGGAAGTTTCGTGCTGAGGCGCGCCGACTACGGCATCGGCGAAGGCATGTGGGCCGATTTCGGCACCGTGGCCAACGAAGTGCAAATCAAGTTCCAGTTGGTGGCATCTACTGCCCCCCGTAACAAGTAGTTGGATTTTATCTTCTGTCTGAAAGAGGTGTTACATGTTTGAAAAAACAACACTAAAAGACGCTGAGCGCATTGTTCGAATTGTTATGGTTACAATTTTGTTCACTGCGGGAACAAGCAAATTTTTTAGTCACGGTGGATTCGTCGAGTACTACTCCAAGCTATTTCAGGGAGATCTGCGTATCCAATTGCCGCCCTTTATTGTGAACATTTATCTACAACTTATACCGTTTATCGAAATCGGCCTTGGTTGCGCCCTTCTCAGCAATCGGTATAAGCGGTTCGCCGTGCATGGCTGGTTTGCGTTCATGCTCAGCCTTTTGGTTGGTCACTACATTCTGCAAGAGTGGGCATCCGTAAATCAAATGCTTGACTACTTCTTCTTGGGGTTGTTGTGCTTCGTCCTGCCCAATCACCAATCCTGGCTTCGACGAGATGTTGCATGACCAGTCCAAGCCCTAGCAATCATTTCACAGAATCTGCGCGACAAACCGCGCAGGCCGATTAACTTGATCAGTTGGTTTCAACCATTTTTTCACTCAAGGAGAAGTACCATGAAAAAACTCGCGATAGCCCTTGCTCTTGCTTCCATCACCACCAGCGCCTTCGCCGCGCCGGCAACCTACGACATCGACCCCGCGCACACGGCGCCGCGCTTCGAGTACAGCCACTTCGGCTACTCCAACCAGTTGCACAGCTTCGACAAGACCCGCGGCAAGATCGTGTTCGACCCTGCGGCCAAGACCGGCTCCGTGGATATCGTGATCGACGCCAAATCGGTGAACACCGGCTATCCCTTGTTTAACGAGCACATCCAGGACGAGGATTTCTTCGATACCGCGAAATACCCGACCATCACGTTCAAATCGACGTCCGTGAAGTTCGACGGCGACAAGCCGGTGGCGGTCGAGGGCAAGCTGACGGTGAAAGGCGTGACCAAACCCGTGACCTTGACCATCACCTCGTTTCAAGCCATGCCGCATCCCATGATGAAGAAAGACGCGATCGGCGCCAACGCCGTGGCGAAAATAAAGCGCACCGATTTCAACATGGGCAAATACGCGCCTTACGTTTCCGACGACGTGACCCTCAGCATCGCCGTCGAGGCCGTGAAGGAGTAAGGATCGCGCCATGTCCACGCGCCTGCCCGTCGTTTTCGTCTCCCACGGCGCGCCCGATGCCTTGCTGAGGGCACCGGACGCGGTCGCCTGCTGGCGCGAGATCGGCCAGCGGGTGTCCGAGCCGGCGGCGATTCTCGCGGTGTCGGCGCATTGGCAAGAACGCAAACCGACGGCCAGCCTGTCCGGCGCGCCGGACACCCTGCACGACTTCTCGGGCTTCCCGCCCGCGCTTTACCGCCTGCAATATCTCGCGCCGGGCGCGCCCGCGCTGGCCGAGCGTGCGGCGGCCTTGCTATCCGCCGCCGGCTTCGCGGCCAACCTCCACCCCAGCCGCGGGCTGGATCACGGCGCCTGGATACCGCTGTCGGCGATGTACCCACAGGCCAATGTGCCGGTCGCCCAACTCTCCTTATCGCGCAATGGCAGCCCCGCCGCCCATTTCGAGCTTGGCCGGGCGCTGGCGCCTTTGCGGGAAGAGGGCGTGCTGATCCTCGCTTCCGGCGCGATCACGCATAACTTTGCCTGGCTGGACTGGCAGGCAAGCAGCGACCAGGCGCCTTGGCCGCAAGCGCGGCTATTCGCCGACTGGGCCGCTGAGCGGCTGGCCGCGCGGGATGTCCCGGCCCTGCTCGCCTATCGATCCGCCTCTTATGGCGCGGATTCGCATCCGACCGAGGAACATTTCCTGCCGCTTTTCCTTGCCCTGGGCGCGGCGGGCGGCGATACGCCCTTGCGTTACCAGCCCCGCTTCGCCTATGGCGGCTTGGCTATGGACGCCTACCTTTGGCAAGCCTCGGAAGCAGCGCCCTGAACGCCCTTAAGCGGAGAGTCGCCGTTCCTCCCGCCCCGCGTTCCGGTGGCGGGTGATTTACCGTGTTGCCGATTCGGCTTATTCTAAGGGGCCTCCAAATTAAGCCGAAGTCGCCCTGCTTAAAGCTAGCCGACTTTGCGAACGCCATGCCCGGACAACATGACCGCCCACACTGACAAGACTCTCTCCCCAGGCCCCTGGGCGCCGCTGCACCGCCGGGTATTCCGCATGCTGTGGATCGCCTCGATAGTCTCGAACATCGGCTCCTGGATGCATGAAGTCGGCGCGGGCTGGCTGATGACCTCGCTGGCGCCCAGCCCCTTGATGGTGGCGCTGGTGCAGGCGGCGACGACGGCCCCGGTATTTCTGCTGGCTCTGCCTGCGGGCGCGCTGGCCGATATTGTCGATAGGCGGCGCTACCTGATCGTATCGCAGGTCTGGATGATGGCCGTTGCGCTCGCGCTGGGCGCGCTCACGCTGGCCGGGCTGACGACAGCTCCTATCCTGCTGATTTTCACTTTCGCCCTCGGCATAGGCACCGCGATGATGATGCCCGCATGGGGCGCGATTACGCCGGAGTTGGTAAACCGGGGCGAACTCCAGGCTGCCATCGGCTTGAACACGATGGGGATGAACGTCTCCCGCTCTGTCGGCCCGGCGCTGGCCGGATTGATCGTCGCCACCGCCGGGCCGGGCATGGTCTTTATCCTGAACGCCGTCTCCTTTCTGGCCGTGATTGCCGCGCTGAGGAGTTGGCAGCGCCCCGCGAAAGTCAGCGAATTGCCCGCCGAGCGCGTCTTCGGGGCGATACGCGCCGGCTTGCGCTATGCGCGCCATTCGCCGGAGTTGCGCGCCGTGTTCACACGCGGGGCCGCCTTTTTCGTTTTCGCCAGCGCGTCCTGGGCCTTGCTGCCCCTGCTGGTCCGGCAAGACTTGAAGAGCGGCCCCGGCACCTACGGGCTTTTCCTGGCCTGCATAGGAATCGGCGCGATTGCCGGCGCCTTGCTGCTGCCCCATGTCCACGCCCGCGCGTCGCGGGATAGGATCACGGCCGGAGCGACCGCGCTGTACTCGGCCGCGATGCTGGCCCTCGCCCATAGCGGGAACGTGTACGCGGCCGGCGCGGCGATGCTGGTCACGGGCGCGGCCTGGATCAGCGTGGTATCGTCCTTGATGACGGCGGCCCAGACGGCCCTGCCGGGCTGGGTGCGGGCGCGGGGTCTGGCGCTGTTCTGGGTCGTCTTCATGGGCGGCATGGCGGCGGGCAGCGCGCTCTGGGGGCAAATCGCCTCGTGGGTCGGAATCCCTTACGCCCTGACAATGGCCGCCGCCGGAGCGCTGCTCGGGATTGCCGCGACCCGTACCTACCGGATAGGTCGGCACGATGTCGCCGACCTGTCGCCGTCGATGTACTGGCCGGCGCCGATGACGGCCGATGACCTCAAAACCGACCGCGGGCCGGTCATGGTCACGGTGGAATACCGCATCGATCCGGCAAGGAGCCATGAATTCACCCACATCATGCAGCAA
Organism: Sulfuricellaceae bacterium; assembly: GCA_019911985.1. GTDB lineage: Bacteria > Pseudomonadota > Gammaproteobacteria > Burkholderiales > UBA9220 > JAIOJO01. The sequence continues at coordinate 4,189 of JAIOJO010000407.1, forward strand.
ATGCGCCGGATCAGGCGGCGCGACGGCGCGTTCATGTGGGAGCTGTTCGACGACATCGAACACCCCGGCCGCAGGGTGGAATGTTTCATGGTCGAATCCTGGCTGGAGCATTTGCGCCAGCACGAACGCGTGACGATGGCCGATCATGGCGTCATCGAAAAGACGCGGGCGTTCCACCTCGGCGGCGATCTTCCCAAGGTGACGCATCTGGTGGCGGGCAGGGACTAAAGTTGCGGCTGAAGGGCGCCAGTTTGAGATTGGTCGAACATTATCTCCATGGCAGTTACTCAATTTTCGATCCATATCATTGCATATGCGGATAGACCCTCTCGGAGGAACCGTATTGAATCAAGCAATTATTTCGCGTCGGCATGTTCTGTTAGTTTCAATAACCCTGACCAGCCAGTCTGGCTATAACTCTTGGGCGTCGGGATGGAGCCAGAGGTTATAATAGACGCTCTAAAGAAATCATTAGTGGTGGCGCGGTGGCAAATAACTTCAAGAGTGACGACAGTTTCCTGCGAAAACTTGCTGTCGGTGCCGCAGGCACGAATGCAACCATTAATCGGCTGAAGGTGATGGGATTCAACCCCATAGAACTTGAGCGGGGTTCCACTAGTTTCAAAATCTGGAAGAAAATCAAAATCAAGCGCGTCCGGGTTCCTGACATTTTATGCTTGAACACTGGCTTACGATTTGAATCCCGTGGAAAGACAAAGCTTGAAATATCAATGTCTCATTCCCTTAATGACCCGAAGCGGGCTTGGGATGCTGGCATGCGGGACGACGACCTTGTTTCAATCGTCGTCTTCGAGCAAAACGACAGCTCTCCCATAAACCTGAAACAAATCTCTCCTGTTCACTTCGTCAGCGTGATGGACATGCGGAAGACGTTTACCGCCGGACAGGTATCCATCACTCGACCAAAAGGGGTCGAGGAAGGCTCCGAAATACGGGTGATGTGGACATGCGCTACCGCCAATCAGCGGTCAGTTGTTTTTGCTGTGGAATCCGGGAGGATCAGTCTAACTCCTATCTCGGAGGCACGGCGTCAATCGATCCAGTTGAGCCGGAGCAAAGGCAAGATAACCTTGCTGCCACAGGTCAACGCGGGTGATACCGTCGAGGCCAATCAGATTGTGGCGTCAGTTGTTCCGGTCAACACAAAGCTCCAATGCCCCACGTTGGTTAGCGAAGCCTATTTCATAGACAAGCTCGCAAGCGTCAACCTGAGCGAGCGGTACGCCGCCGCAAAAGCGTTGCGGTATCGAGGCTACACAACAGCCAAGCCGGTGCTCGAATCGAGAATGGCCGATGCCGATGAGGATATTTACGTCCAACTGGAGGCTGCGGCTGCGCTTGCGGCATATGACGAGCCAAACGGCTGGGAGTTCATGGAGAACAAGCTGCGCAGTCCGGTCATGACGGTTCCCCTTGAAACGCAACTTGAAACGGTCATTGTCGCATCCGAAATACCCAAGAGCCGGAGCGAACAGTTGCTGATCGAAGTGTTGCGGGACTCGCAACGTGACGACGAACTGCGCGCTGGAGCAGCTTGGGCACTTGGCCAATTTGCCTCTGCTACATCGGCGACTGCACTTGTTGATACATTCAACTCAAGTCCCTTGGAAATCAAGGTTGAAGCTGCCCGCGCGCTTTTGCGGATTGCTGAGCCACAAATTCCTCACTTGATTGATCTCCTGAAAAACGGTGACCCCGCTAAGCGCGACGGCCTATCATGGGTACTTGCTCGAACCGGCAAATTTAATCCATCAGATATGGTCGTCGGGGCCGATGAGAACCTTAGAAAATGGATGAGCTACGTCGTCGGCTATGGCAAAGATAATTTTGTTCAGGGCGATGTTGAAGCCATCTGCAAGGCAGACCCGGAAATCTATTTCGCCGCAAGTGTGTTGTGGCAGATTGTGGCAAGCTGGGTCAACGACCTGAGGGAATACTGACATGCAGAGCAAACCGCTTTACCGCACCGCTAGTGGTCAGGCCTATGTTGGAGATTCTCTTAAGCTTCTCGCAGAATTGCCCGACAACAGCATTGATCTAGTTATGACATCGCCACCGTTCGCACTTCTGCGCCAAAAGACCTATGGCAATGTTGAGGAAACAGAATATGTCCAGTGGATTAAGCCATTCGGCCAAGAGGTTTTCCGAGTTCTCAAGGAAAGCGGGAGTTTCGTTCTCGACTTAGGGGGCGCATACCGTTCTGGTGTCCCATCCCGTTCTCTGTATAACTTCCGCGTACTCTTGGCTTTTTGCGACGAGATCGGCTTTCACCTTGCTGAAGATTTCTACTGGTTTAATCCGTCAAAGTTGCCATCACCAATTGAATGGGTAAACAAACGAAAAATTCGAGCAAAGGATTCCGTCAACACTGTGTGGTGGTTTAGTAAGTCCGACTTTCCGAAAGCCGACGTCCGGAAAGTACTGGCTCCGTATTCCGATCGAATGAAGAAACTGATCGAAGACCCCGAGAGTTTTTACACTCCTAAAAAACGCCCGTCAGGCCATGACATAAGTGCTGGGTTTGGCAAGGATAATGGAGGGGCGATTCCTTCCAACCTCCTTTCTATACCGAACACCGACAGCAACTCAAGCTATCTCCGGCTCTGCAAGGAACTCGAACTCGAACGCCATCCGGCGCGATTCCCTTCGGAACTCCCCGCGTTCTTTATCAAGATGCTGACCAACGAGGAGGATGTCGTCCTAGATATTTTTGGCGGATCAAACACCACCGGATTTACCGCCGAAGCTCTAAAGCGGAAGTGGCTCACTTTTGAAATGAATCGGGAATATCTTGCTTCATCCGCACTTCGGTTCCTTGAGAGACATAGTTCTGAAACCGTGAAGCGGGTATTGGGAGAATTGAACGACAGCCATGCCAATTTCTTTATTGGTGAAACGATCTGCGCATTAGACCCCGCAAAGAAAGCAAAGCCGAAGGATGAATCTCTAGATCAAGGAGCATTGTTTGTTTCCGGGGCGGACGCGAGGTAGCCAATCTAACCGGAAGACGCCCAATCGGGTAAGGATGACCACCATCGGTGGCCAGGTCTAGAAACATAGCGTTCGCGCACTCAATTCACCCGCTTAGAAAGATTTAGCTTTGCGGCGTAAAGTAAATGTCTACTTATGACTGCTGAGAGGGTTTTTGAC
>JAIOJO010000408.1 GCA_019911985.1 Sulfuricellaceae bacterium
GATACCCGAAAGACGTTTCCCTTGATTACATCAAGCGGGTTGTTGGCCTTCCTGGCGACAAAGTTATATATCAAAACAAGCATTTGACGATAAATGGGAAGTCCGTGCCGCTGGAAGCCGCGGGCAATTATAGTTACGTAAAAAGCGGCTTGAATTATGTTACGGCGCAATTGAACAAAGAACAATTAGGCGAACACAATCATACCTTGCTGACCTTATCGGACGTCCCTCCGGTACGAGTGGATGATGTGGATAATTCTTTCCCGGGTAGGGAGAATTGCTCCTACAATGAGGCGGGGTTTACTTGTACCGTTCCTGCCGGTCATTATTTTATGATGGGCGACAATCGTGACGACAGCAACGATAGCCGCTACTGGGGGTTCGTGCCGGATCGTAACATCGTGGGTAAGGCGTTTTTCATCTGGTGGAGCTTCGACGAATTTAGCCGTATTGGCAAATCGATCAATTAACATGGAGGTAAACGATGCTTAAGCAACGAGGAATTACTCTATTTGGCGGAACCCTGATGGCCATTGCTATTATCTTTATCGCTATCGGAGCTATGAAAATTTTACCCAAGTATCTGGAGTTCTATACCATCAAAAGAGTCATTGCCACCATGGAAAAACAGGAAGATTTGAACTCCATGACGCCAGCGGATATTCGAAAATCATTTGATAAGCGTGCGACTATCGACAATATTACCGCGATAGATGCCAAGGATCTTGACATCTCTAAAGGCGATGGCGGTAGAACTGTTGTATCCGCTAACTATGTTGCCAAAGTGCCATTAGTGGGCAATCTGAGTGCGACCATGGACTTCTCTTACGCTACGAGTGGTAAGTAGTTCGTGCTATTTGAATTTATTGGGGGTCGCTCCTATTCGCCATCAAAACACTAGAAACTTAGCCGCACTTAACCGCCTGATCGGCTACACTTTTCGTAGCGAAGAATGGCTGCAGCAAGCCCTGACCCATCGCAGCAACGGCATGCCGAATAACGAGCGACTAGAATTTCTGGGTGATAGCGTCTTAAACTGCGTGATCGCCGAGAGCTTGTACCGTAACTATCCCAAGTTGAACGAAGGCGATCTTAGTCGTTTGCGTGCTCACCTAGTCAAAGAACAAACCCTGGCCGAAATCGCATTGAAGCTGAAGTTGGGGGACTACTTACTGTTAGGTGAAGGGGAGCTCAAAAGCGGTGGCTTTCGTCGCCCATCAATTTTGGCGGACACCTTGGAAGCCATAATTGGTGCTATTTTTCTTGATAGCGATTTTAATGAAGCGCGGAAGGTGATTTTAGGCTTATACATCGGCTTGTTTGAAGGTCTGGATCCGCGTACTCTCGGCAAGGACCCCAAAACGTTGTTGCAGGAATATCTGCAAAGCCGCAAGCTTGGTTTGCCCTTGTATTCCATCGTATCCACCAGTGGCGATGCACACGAGCAGGTATTCCATATTGAATGTCTGATTTCCGAGCTGAATGTTTGTACCGAAGGCAAAGGACATAGCAAACGTAGCGCCGAACAAAATGCGGCCCAAGCCGCTTACCAGTTGATTACCCATGCTTAACCAGACACCTCCAGTTTTCCGTACCGGCTTTGTTGCGATTGTCGGGCGCCCCAATGTAGGCAAGTCCACCTTGTTGAACCATTGCATAGGGCAAAAAATCAGTATCACCTCGCGTAAAGCGCAAACAACCCGCCATCGCATCACGGGTGTGTTGACCGAGGAAAATACGCAGTATATTTTTGTCGATACCCCAGGGTTCCAGAAGCAATATTTAAATGCCTTGAACCGCGTGCTCAATCGGACTGTATCCCAAGCCTTGCAAGACGTGGATGTAGTGTTATTCGTGATCGAAGCCCTTCATTTCGACAAGCGCGATCAAGTCGTACTCGATATGCTACCGAAAAACCGTCCCGTTTTTTTAGTCGTGAACAAGATCGATAAAGTCGGTGAGAAAGAACGGCTGCTGCCATTCCTCAAAGAGATGTCAGAGAAATTTGCATTTACCGGAATTGTTCCGGTCAGTGCGGAGAAAAACACCCAATTGCAGGACTTGCTGAAAGGAATCCGGGATCAGTTACCAGAAAATCCACCCATTTTCGGCGAAGACGACATTACCGACCGTAACGAGCGCTTCCTTGCGGCGGAAATGATACGTGAAAAAGTTTTTCGCTTACTAGGCAACGAAGTGCCCTACGGAGTAACCGTGGAAATTGAAAAATTCGAAACCGAGGGCAATTTGCGCCGCATTTTCGCCGCGATTATCGTCGATAAGGAAGGGCAAAAAGCTATCGTTATCGGCAGCAAGGGCGAAAAACTAAAGCGTATCGGCAGCGATGCCCGCTTGGAAATGGAACGATTATTCGACGGCAAGGTATATCTCGAACTCTGGGTTAAAGTAAAAAGCGGCTGGGCCGACGATGAACGCGCCCTGAAAAGCTTAGGCTACAATTACGACTAAGCATCGGTCAATTCGCTAGCCGCACAGCAGGACTATGCTCAGCTCCGACAAACTGCGTATCGACGGACAGCCCGGCTATGTATTACATAGCTACGCCTACCGTGAAACCAGCTTGGTAGTGGAAACTTTTACCCGTAACCATGGCCGAGTGGCCATGATAGCCCGCGGCGCCCGTCGACCGAAATCCTCCCTACGCGGTTCCCTGTTATCATTTCAACCCCTGCAATTGAGTTGGTTCGGAAAAAACGAGTTGCGCACGCTGCATCAGGCGGAATGGCAGGGAGGCCTTCCCCACCTGCATGGTATGGCACTGATTTGCGGCTTCTACCTTAATGAATTGTTGCTCAAATTGTTAATCCGGGACGATCCCCATGAAAGCCTCTTTGCGTATTACGAGGAAACCTTGCGCAATTTAGTGCATACGGAAGAGCACGCCACCGTTTTGCGGCGGTTTGAAAAGGTGCTCTTGCAGGAACTCGGTTATGGTTTGGTGCTTGATCGTGATTGCGGTAACGGCCAAACTATCCGTTTGCAGGGCCGTTACCATTACATGATTGAGCAAGGGCCGCGCGAGGCGGAGTCCAGCAGCGATGGCGTACAATTACACGGCAAAACTCTGCTGGACATGGCTTGCGACGATTACACCGACCCAGTCACACAACAGCAAAGCAAATTGCTTATGCGAACACTAATCAACCACTATCTGGGTGACCAGACCTTGCATACCCGCCAGTTATTGAAGGATTTGCAGCAATTATGATTAAACTTGGGGTCAATATCGACCATATTGCCACCTTGCGCCAAGCGCGAGGCACCCTCTATCCCAGCCCCATCGAGGCGGCATTGATGGCGGAGACGGCCGGCGCGGACCTGATAACCTTGCACTTGCGCGAAGATCGGCGCCATATCCAAGATCGTGATGTGGAAATTTTGCGCAATGCGCTGCAAACACGCATGAACCTAGAAATGGCCGTAACCGGCGAAATGCTGGCCGTCGCGCAACGCATTTCTCCCCATGATGCGTGCCTAGTGCCGGAGCGTCGCGAAGAACGCACGACCGAAGGCGGTCTGGATGTCTTAGGGCAATTCGACCGAGTCAAGCACGCGTGCAGTGTATTGGCCGATTGCGGCGTAAGGGTTTCGCTCTTCATCAATCCCGATCAGCGTCAACTGGATGCAGCTAAAGAAGCCGGCGCCCCTGTGGTTGAAATTCATACCGGTCATTACGCCGATAGCCGAGGTGCGGCGCAGCAGCACGAATTGGAACAAATCCGCGCGGCCGTAGAATATGGCACGCAAATCGGCTTGACGGTCAATGCCGGACACGGTCTAAGCTATCATAATGTCCACTCGATTGCGGCCATTCCGGACATTGGTGAGTTGAATATCGGCCACGCCATCGTTTCACAGGCCATATTTATGGGCTGGGAAGCGGCTGTACGGGAAATGAAAGCCTTGATGGTGGCGGCGCGCAATCGATGATTTATGGCGTAGGTACCGATATAGTCTCCGTTGCACGCATCGCTGCGATGCTGGAGCGCTATGGCGAGACCTTCGTTCGCCGCATCCTAGCACCGGAAGAACTCGATGATTTCCGCTCCACTATACGGCCCGAGCGATTTCTAGCCAAACGTTTCGCCGCCAAGGAGGCCTTGTCCAAAGCACTCGGCACGGGGCTGCGGCACCCCGTTTCCTTGCATAATATTTCTATCGGTCACGATGATCTAGGCAAACCCAGTTTCCATTTCGCACCTCGTTTACTGCATTGGATGGACGAACGCGGAATTGCCCAACACCATTTATCAATCTCAGACGAACACCACATGGCCAGCGCCTTCGTCATTTTGGAAAAATAGCCATGCTGCCTCTTGGTCCGGTTATGCTCGATGTCCTTGGTACTGAACTGACGGATGAGGACCGTAAACGCCTGAAACACCCTCTATGCGGTGGCGTTATTCTTTTTTCGCGGAATTATTCTTCGCTTTCGCAGCTAATGCAACTTACAGCGGAAATTCACGCTCTGCGCAATCCTCATCTGCTGATCGCGGTCGACCATGAAGGCGGGCGAGTACAGCGTTTTCGTGAGGGTTTTACTAGCTTGCCGGCGATGCGAGTATTGGGCGAAATCTGGGACGAACATCCACAACGCGCCAGGCATCTGGCTCACCAAGCCGGGTGGATTCTGGCGGCGGAATTGCGGGCCGCCGGAGTGGATTTCAGTTTTACGCCGGTACTCGATATGGATTACGGCAACAGCCGAGTGATCGGCGACCGTGCTTTTCATCGCAACCCGCAGGCTATTGCGGAGCTGGCCCATCATCTGATGCTCGGCCTCAGGCAGGGTGGAATGCCTGCGGTAGGCAAACATTTTCCAGGGCACGGTTTTGTCATTGCC
>JAIOJO010000409.1 GCA_019911985.1 Sulfuricellaceae bacterium
CGTCCATCGCATCCAGCAAACGCTGTTCGTCCACGCGCCGCAAGAATACCTTGGGGCTGCTTCCAACCGCGCCCCATAGGCCCGGATGCAGCCGCGCAAACAAGGTTCGCGTCGGCTTATCCCAACTGTACCAAAGATTACTCGCCAACTCCTCAAGACGCACCAGCTTGCGGGGAATTTTTGGATTGACCTCGACAGCGAATTCGGTAGCTTGCCTCATTACACGACTCCAAATAAAGCCTTGACTCGCACTTGGCGCAATAGCCGATTACAGCAGGCCAGAATTACATACGAATGAAATGCTCGCGGTAGTACTTCATTTCCTCAATCGATTCGTAAATATCCGCCAGCGCCTCATGCTTATTATGCTTGACGAAAGCTTCCGCCAGCCCCGGCTTCCAGCGCTTGGCCAGCTCTTTAATGGTACTCACATCCAAGTTGCGGTAGTGAAAATAATTCTCCAGTTGCGGCATATGCCGTGCCATGAACCGTCTATCCTGGCAAATCGAATTACCGCACATGGGGGACGCCTTGGCCGCCACATGCCGTTTGAGGAAAGCGAGCATCCGGGCTTCGGCACTTGCTTCGTCCAAGTTCGAGGCCTTGATTTTGTCGATCAGGCCCGATTTTGCGTGGGTGGACTTATTCCAGTTATCCATGGCATCCAACACCGCACCGGGCTGATGCACCACCAACACCGGCGACTCGGCCACCAGACAAAGGTGGGCATCGGTAATAATGACCGCCAACTCGATAATGCGATCGGTATCGGGATTGAGGCCGGTCATTTCCATATCGAGCCAGATCAGGTGCGTGTTGTCTTGTGCCATAATAGCTTCCGTTACTAAAAGCACTATTTTGGCATAAACTAGCACCCGCAAACCACCCTAGACCTCCACCGAAATCCCACGCCCCATGCCCGTTTTTACCTCTATTTTCCTGGCCGCGCTCGGCTTATCCCTGCTCAGCAAATTCTGGTTGGCACGCCGTCATCTGCAGCATGTTGCCCATCACCGCGATAAGGTGCCTCCGTCATTCGCCAGCCGTATCGCTCTTGAAGCGCACCGCCACGCCGCAGACTACACCACGGCCAAAACGAGACTGTCTTTTATCCAAAATGCACAAGAGGCCTTAGTAGTGCTTGCGTTCACGCTAGGCGGCGGCTTGCAGTACCTCGCCAACACCAGCGCCGGCCTGAGCGAATCGCCGTTGCTGCAAGGCTTGATCTTGATTCTGAGCGTCATCGTCATCAGCGCCGTGCTGGAAATGCCGTTAAACCTATACCGCACCTTCGGCATCGAAAAACGCTTCGGCTTCAATAAAATGACCCCGGCCATGTTTATCGCCGACGTGCTGAAACAAAGCTTGCTAGGACTGCTTTTTGGCGCCCCCATGATTGCCGCCGTACTCTGGCTGATGGCGGAAATGGGGGAATACTGGTGGTTTTACGCCTGGTTGGCGTGGATGGGGTTCAACCTGCTCGTTCTGTCGATTTACCCGACATTTATCGCGCCCTTGTTCAACAAATTTTCCCCGCTCGAGGATGCAGCGCTGAAGGAACGCATCAATAGCTTACTCAAAAAATGCAGCTTTGCGGCGGAAGGCCTGTATGTGATGGACGGCTCCAAACGCAGCACCCACGGCAACGCCTATTTCACCGGCTTCGGCAAGAACCGCCGGATTGTGTTATTCGATACGCTGATCGCCCGCCTTGCGCCCGAAGAAATCGAGGCGGTATTGGCGCACGAACTGGGCCATTTCAAGCGCCGTCACATTCTCAAACGAATAATCATGCTGTTTGCGCTCAGCCTAGGATTTCTATACTTGCTCGGCGTCTTAATGGGCGCGCCTTGGTTTTATCAAGGCCTCAATGTCACCACACAAAGCACGGGAACAGCCATGGTACTTTTTTTCTTGGCCTTACCGGCGTTCGCGTTTCCTTTTGAGCCGCTGTTCAGCCTATTGTCGCGCAAGCACGAATTCGAAGCCGACGAGTATGCCGCTCGCCAAACCGATGCCGCCACCCTGTCCAACGCATTGATCAAGCTTTACCGAGACAATGCCGCCACCTTAACCCCCGACCCGTTATACTCGGCGTGCTACGATTCCCACCCGCCAGCCCTGCAACGGATCGAGCATTTGCAAAAAATTCAGCTTACGCCATAATGCGTTTAAGTTGACTAATTCATTCAGTCTTTCACGGGAGAAAACGCATGAAACCTCTATTCGCATTCCTCAGCCTTCTGATCATTGCCTCCACCGCCAACGCCGACCCATTTGCCGGCAGCGACCCGCGCATCGGCAAAAAGCTGGTGGATCAATCCTGCATCGCCTGCCATGCCGCAAAATTCGGCGGCGACGGATCGAAAATATATACCCGCCCCAATCACAAGGTGAAAACGCCGGAACAACTTAAAGCGCAAATCAGCGCTTGCAACACGCAGTTGGACAAAAGCTGGTTCCCCGAGGAAGAAGCGCATGTCGCGGCCTACCTCAACCAAACTTACTACCATTTCAAGTAAACGGTCATGACGAGCGGCGGCCTGTCGGAGAAAAAGTGCCTTCCCTGTGAAGGCGGCGTGACACCGCTCGGCCCGGAGCAAGCCGGGCGCTTGCTCCGGGAATTGGACGGCTGGGAGCTAGCCGGCAATAGCATCCAAAAAACCTATCGCTTCAAGGATTACCACCAAACAATCGCGTTCGTAAATGCCACTGCCTGGGTCTCTCACCGCGAGGGCCATCATCCCGATCTCGAGGTGGGCTATGAGCGTTGCAGCATCCGCTACACGACCCATGCCATCGGCGGCCTGTCCGAAAACGACTTCATCTGCGCGGCAAAAATCGACCGGCTATTTGAATTTTGATGGCTGGAACGCGCTCTCGTTCCAAACCCGGCACCACGCATAACCGCCGCACGGCGAACGGCGTGCACGGCTGGGTGATAGCCGCCTTCGGCAGGCGTTTTTTGGTGGAACTCGCGGGCGGCGAGACGATTAATTGCGTCACCCATGGCAAAAAGGGCGGAATCGCCTGCGGCGACCATGTATATATAGCGCCAACCGGCCCGGGGCAAGGGGTCATCGAGAGCCTCGAAGCGCGAACCTCGCTGCTGTACCGCGCCGACGCCTTCCACGAAAAAATCATTGCAGCGAATGTGACCCAGGTCATCGTCGTGGTGGCGGCCTATCCCAGCTTTTATCCCGACTTCGTCAACCGATGCTTGATCGCGGCCGAGGCCAGCGGGCTGAAAACCCTCATCGTCCTGAATAAAAGCGACATGGTCGAAGAAACCGCAGCGGCGATGAAGTCCCTTACCGTATATCGCGATCTCGGTTACACGGTGTTGCCCCTCTCCGCCAAACAAAACGTCTCCCCTTTGCGCTCTTTTCTGGAGCAGCAGACCAGCGTTCTGGTAGGCCAATCAGGCATGGGGAAAAGCAGCATTATCAATGCCCTGATACCCGACACCGAAGCCCGCACCGCCGGCATCTCCGAGGCGCTCGATTCAGGCCGCCACACAACAACCCACGCCCGCCTGTATCACTTGGACGAAGCCAGCCATATCATAGACTCGCCCGGCATGCAGGAATTCGGCCTGAGACATTTGAGCCTAAACGACATTACCCACGCCTTTGTCGAGTTCAGGCCGTATCTCGGGCAATGCAAATTCGCCAACTGCAAACATTTAAGCGAACCCCAATGCGCGGTGCAAACGGCTGCGGCATCCGGCTTGATTGACCCGAATCGCTTATCGGCCTACCGCAAGATAGC
>JAIOJO010000410.1 GCA_019911985.1 Sulfuricellaceae bacterium
CCCTAACGCTTACCGTGGCGCACCCTGAGCGGGCCAGGGCCTCACGTCAACCGCAGTAAAAATCACAACCGGCTTAACTGATGCTGAAATGGAAACGTTTCAGGTAGGGAAAATTCGCCCTGAAAATGACGGGAAAGAGGGTTTTTCTACAGCGTCAACGTGAAGTTGCGGGGCTGCGCTGCTTTTGCGCAGTCCCCCTTGAGCGCAGAGATGCCATTTTAGAGCACCTCGCCAACCGACTTCTGGAGTGGGACACCAGCGTGAAGATGCTGCCAGTTATTGAACCTCTGCCGATAAGATTCAAATGGTTCATGAAGTTCTTTCCGTGGATCGTTGCTTAGAGAATATGCCATGCCCTCGATAAGCCACGGCTCACCTTTTAGAAGAGCCATGCTCCCGAAATTCTCAGCCTGCCAATGATGGATGAGTTCATGTGCCACATAATATTGTTTCCATCCTCGTGGTGCTATGGTGATACCGAAGGAGCCTAAGGTGAATCCTGCTTTTTTCCCCAGCCCGAATGTAGATTGGCATTTCTCAGTACTACAGAAAATTATTTTCGGCTCTCCGATAGACAGACCCCATTGCGCCTCAAGATAACTTTTCGAGTCGTTTAGTAATGACACTGCAGCAGCAAGTTGAGAAGAGTCTTCAACACATACGTTGTGTTCGTTGCAACTGACACCGAATGCTTCCGGAATAAGTAACCGAATCGGTTTATAAAATGCAAATGCAGAAATCGGTAAGGCAAGGAGGATTACGACAGACCATTTAATAAATTTCATCGCGGATTTCTCCATGGCATCTGACGTGATGTATACACCAAATGGTGTGCAACTTGGCAAGTCAATTGCGATCTATTCTTATGTAATTCAAATACTTGTAGACTCATCTGCGTCCCATGGCGTTCTCCTCGCGATGGCCCGCGAAGCCTGCAATTCTCATTGTGACCGGATAAACATGCCGGTGCAATGCGCTACGCTTATTGCCACCCTACATGGCTAGCCGGGCCGCTCGCCGCTTAATCCCGTCGCCCCTATACGCAATCTGACGTATACCCCCGTAGCGCCCTCGTCCGTAATCTGGCACTGACTGAATTTCGCTCTCAGTCCGATTCTTAAACCAGAGAGGAGCCTTCCATGCAACGACGTAAATTTATCAAGCTCGCCACGCTCACCGTGGCGATGGCTGCAGCGGGTTTCACCAATTTATCCGCCTTGGCCGCCGACACCATCAAGGTCGGCATTCTGCATTCCCTGTCCGGCACCATGGCCATTTCCGAAACGGCGCTGAAGGAAACTGCGCTGATGACCATAGACGAAATCAACAAGTCCGGCGGCGTGATGGGCAAGAAGCTGGAGCCGGTGGTAGTCGATCCGGCCTCCAACTGGCCGCTGTTCGCCGAGAAGGCGCGCCAACTGCTGTCCAAGGACAAGGTGGCGGTGGTGTTCGGCTGCTGGACTTCGGTTTCGCGCAAGTCCGTGTTACCGGTGTTCAAGGAGTTGAACGGGCTGCTGTTCTACCCGGTGCAGTACGAGGGCGAGGAACTGGAGAAGAACGTCTTCTACACCGGCGCGGCGCCCAACCAGCAGGCCATCCCCGCCGTCGAGTACTTGATGAGCAAGGACGGCGGTTCCGCCAAGCGCTTCGTGCTGCTCGGCACCGACTACGTCTATCCGCGCACCACCAACAAGATTCTGCGCGCCTTCCTGCATAGCAAGGGCGTAGCCGACGCGGACATCATGGAGGAATACACCCCCTTCGGCCACAGCGATTACCAGACCATTATCGCCAAGATCAAGAAGTTCGCTTCCGAGGGCAAGAAAACGGCGGTGATCTCCACCATCAACGGCGACTCCAACGTGCCGTTCTACAAGGAGCTGGGCAACGCCGGGCTGAAGGCCACCGACGTTCCGGTGGTGGCTTTCTCGGTGGGCGAGGAAGAACTGCGCGGCGTGGACACCAAGCCGCTGGTGGGTCACCTGGCGGCGTGGAACTACTTCGAATCGCTGAAGAACCCGGAGAACGCCAAGTTCATCAAGATGTACAAGGATTGGGCCAAGAAGCAGAAGCTGCCGAAAGCCGATTCCGTCGTGACCAACGATCCGATGGAAGCCACCTATATCGGCATCCACATGTGGAAGCAGGCGGTGGAGAAGGCCAAGAGCACCGACGTGAACAAGGTGATCGCCGCGATGGGCGGGCAGACCTTCAAGGCGCCGGACGGCTTCACCGTCGAGATGGACCCGAAGAACCACCACTTGCACAAGCCGGTGTTCATCGGCGAAATCCGCCCGGACGGCCAGTTCAACGTGGTCTGGAAAACCAAGGGTCCGATCAAGGCCCAGCCCTGGAGCCCCTATATTCCGGGCGACGATAAGAAGAAGGACGAGCCGGACAGCAAGTAATCCCGGCCGCTCGATCTTCTAGGGAGCCTCTGATTAAGTCGCACGGGGATCGCGTTGCGTCAAAAGCCGGAGGCTGCAAGGCGCGCGACGCCGGTCGTAGCGAGCCTACGAGGCCAAGGAGCGCAACGCCACAGACGCCGGCTTTTGACACAACCCTTACGGGACGGGGTTTTGCGGGCGCCGGGCGGTGTCGCTCGACGCTTGTGTGGAATGACCACACCGCGCGCCTCGCTTCGTGCCCGGCATCCCGCAAAACCCCGTCGCGACCCCGT
>JAIOJO010000411.1 GCA_019911985.1 Sulfuricellaceae bacterium
GTATAACCGCACTCGGCAATGGCTTTGAGGATGGAGGGGTGGAGTTGCAGCTCTTCGAATGTCATGATTTTCCTGAAAATACAATGCGACTATCGGCAAGCCGATTCAAGGCGTGCGCAGCGGTCGCGGGATTGAACGCACCGGTTATCCGGTGCACCAACATCGTCGCTAACCGTTACATATGCAATGAATTCAGGAATTACTGAAAACGGAGGGGTCAGGAGCGATGGACCGATCAGTCAAAATTAAGCGACTGTCGAGAATTGACGGATTATACGGATATTCTGCAGAAATGCTAGTTATTTCTGTGGTAGAATTGCGCCCTTTTTGAAGCAACCGGAACTCCTCTATGTCACGCGCCCTCCGAAATATCGCCATTATCGCCCACGTCGACCACGGTAAAACTACCTTGGTCGACAAATTACTGCAGCAGGCCGGTACGTTCTCTTCCCATCAGCAAGTTGCAGAACGCGTGATGGATAGCAACGATCTGGAAAAAGAGCGCGGTATTACCATTCTCGCCAAGAACACCGCCGTTAATTTCGAAGGCACCCACATCAATATCGTCGATACACCGGGGCACGCCGACTTCGGCGGCGAAGTGGAGCGCGTGCTGTCCATGGTCGACGGCGTTCTGCTGTTGGTGGATGCGGTGGAAGGCCCGATGCCGCAGACCCGTTTCGTCACCAAGAAGGCTCTGGCACTGGGTTTGAGGCCTATTGTCGTGGTCAATAAGGTAGACCGCCCCGGCGCCCGCCCCGACTGGGTGGTGAGCCAGACCTTCGATCTGTTCGATAAGCTCGGCGCGACCGAAGACCAGATGGATTTTCCGGTGGTTTACGCTTCGGCGCTGAATGGTTTCGCGACGCTCGATCATACGGTCGCAAGCGACACGATGCGTCCTCTGTTCGAAACGGTGCTGAGCCATGTTCCGGCACCTAGCGGCAACCCGGATGCGCCTTTGCAATTGCAGATTTCCGCTTTGGATTATTCGAGTTTTGTCGGCCGCATCGGCGTTGGCCGCATTCTCAATGGCCGCATCCGCCCGGGGCAGGCCGTAGCCGTGCTGAATGGGCCGGATGGCGCGCCTAAGGCGGGAAAAATCAACCAGGTATTAGGGTTCCGCGGACTGGAGCGGGTTTTGGTGGACGAAGCGCAAGCGGGCGATATCGTGCTGATTAACGGTATCGACGAAATCGGTATCGGCGTTACCATCGCCGACAAGGATGCGCCGGTTGGCTTGCCTATCCTGGCGGTGGATGAGCCGACGCTGAATATGAATTTCCGGGTCAATACGTCGCCGCTGGCGGGCACCGAAGGCAAATTCGTCACCAGCCGCCAATTGCGCGACCGCTTGCAGAAGGAATTGCTCACCAATGTCGCGTTGCGTGTAGAAGAAACCGAAGATGCCGACTCTTTCATGGTTGCCGGGCGCGGCGAGCTGCACTTGACGATTCTGCTGGAAAACATGCGCCGCGAGGGCTTCGAGTTGGCGGTGGGCAAGCCGCGCGTGGTGATGAAGGATATCGACGGTGTAAAGTGCGAGCCCTACGAAGCGCTCACCATCGACGTGGAGGAAAACAACCAGGGGGCGGTGATGGAGGAGTTGGGCCGCCGCCGCGGTGATCTGCAAGATATGCAACCCGACGGCCACGGCCGCGTGCGCATCGAATACCGTATCCCGGCGCGGGGCTTGATCGGTTTTCAGGGCGAATTTCTGACCTTGACGCGCGGAACCGGCATCATGGCTCATGTGTTCGACGACTATGGTCCGGTCAAAGCCGATATTCCAGGCCGCCATAACGGCGTGCTGATCAGCCAGGACAACGGCGAGGCGGTGGCCTATGCCTTGTGGAAATTGGAGGATCGCGGCCGCATGTTCGTCAGCCCCGGCGATAAGCTGTACGAGGGCATGATTATCGGCATACACAGCCGCGACAACGACTTGGTGGTGAACCCGATCAAGGGCAAGCAGTTGACCAATATTCGTTCCTCAGGCACCGACGAGGCCGTGCGCCTGACCCCGCCGGTGAAGTTGACGCTGGAGTCCGCGGTGGAATTCATCGACGACGACGAATTGGTCGAAATTACGCCAAAATCGATCCGTCTGCGCAAGCGCTTCTTGCTGGAGCACGAGCGCAAGAAAGCATCGCGGAGTTGAGTGCGTTCCGGGTCTTGGTTTGACGCGAAGACCGTAGCCTAATGACGGCCCCTCTCCCCTGCGGATAGGGGCCGTTGTGCTATGGCGTCGAACTATGGTTGTTGCGCCATTCGTCCGCTAAACGCTCGCCTTCTAGAACGTCGGTATTGGCCATGTGCGCAATCAGTTCGCGCAATTTATTCTGCGCCGCTACGTTGCTTGCCGAGGCGAGTTTGAACCACATATAAGCCTGCGTGGCGTTTGCCTTTACGCCGCGGCCGGCTTGGGTCATGAGTCCGAGATTGTATTGGGCGATCGGGTTTCCCTGTTCGGCGGCTTTGCGGTGCCACTTCAGCGCTACGGCGTCGTCCCGCTTGACGCCGCGTCCTGTCATATACATAAAGCCCAGATACGCCTGCGCCTCGGGATGCCCGTGTTCCGCCGCTTGCGCATACCACTTTACGGCTTCGGCGTTGCTTTGCGCGACCCCCGTGCCGTTGCGGTAGAGCAGGCCGAGATGGGTTTGCGCGTCGGCGTCGCCTTGTGAGGCGGCGGCCCGGAGGCTGGCCAGTGTTTCCGCCGCGCTTTTCACTGGGGCAGCGGCCGGCTTGATGGCGGCCTGGGCGTGTATCGCTGGTGCTGTCCCCCGCCCGCTCGAAGCGGGTGGAGCCGGTTTACGAACTGGCACTTGTGGGCTTGGGCGGGCCGTGTGCTTCGGCCTTGCCGTTAAGTACCCGAGCAGAATGGCGGCAAAGGCCAGCCCTCCGATCAAACCCATTTTCAGCCATGCTTTTCGGTTCTTTCTCTTGCCTTTGCTGGGGTAGGATGGACGTGATAGCTGTTTTGCCGCGCTACTGCTTTCTTCCCGTGCTGAGTGGGCGGCAGGGGCGTATTTGTCAGTTGGGTCGGATGCCGCTTCCAAGACCGTCGCAGCGGCGGGTATTCCTCCCACAGGCAAGAGGGGGGCCTGGGATGCTAATGGAACGGCGGCCGGATTGGCACTGAGCGAGGGAGAAGCTTGATCCAGCTCGAAGCTGTTCAGTTCCTTCAGTAAAGCGTTCATGCTGGCGTACCCGCCTTGCCAAAGCGAAAGTTGCATGCGATTGAGCAATTTCGGTAGGCGTTCCTGGTGGACGGCGCTATAAAAATCGATGCGGCGTAAAGAAAGTTGCCGGAACCAGTAGCCTAGGCTATAGAGATCGATACGCCAATTGAGCCGGTTGATCCGCAGCTTTGGAAAGCTTTGCGTCACGTAAAATGTTTTGGCCTTGCCTTCGAGGACTCCGCGCCTGTCAATGCCGGAGAGGCGCGCAAACGTTTTCCAATCGCGGTCTATCGCGCGGCGCATAGCAGGAGACAGGTAGGCGCCGGCATCCGCTGCCGGATCGAGATAAAGCGGCTTTTCGATGGGGTGACGGAGGCTGTGGGCGGATGAAAAATCAAAAATCCTGAGGTTGGCGTAATCGATATGACCGCGGTCATCCAGATCCAAACAAATCGTATCGGGGCGTAGCCCGCTGTGAATGACACCCCGGTCGTGGATGCTTTGGATCGCGCGGCAACAGGCGATGAGCAAGCGGATGAGATCGCTGGAGCGTTGGAACGGA
Organism: Sulfuricellaceae bacterium; assembly: GCA_019911985.1. Classification (GTDB taxonomy): domain Bacteria; phylum Pseudomonadota; class Gammaproteobacteria; order Burkholderiales; family UBA9220; genus JAIOJO01. Next base: position 3,748 of record JAIOJO010000411.1, read on the forward strand.
TGTTGCAGTTCGCCCGCGGGTGTTAGTAGCAGTTGGGCCAGGGTATAGCCCTGCGCCTCGGTAATTAAAAAGCGTTGTTCCACGTCGACGGCAATAAACTGTGCTACGTGCGGAGCATGGGTGAAGTCCTGCACGATACGGGCTTCGTGGCATAGCCAGTAATCAGCGGCGGGAAAGCTTGGTCCGAGAGTTTTGATCCAGCGATGGATAGGGGCGCCGTTCGGCCCGGCGATGACGGTTTTCTCCACTCGGAGCGGGGTTTCGATAGTCGGCATTTCGCGATGTATTGTCATGAGGATTTAAGTGAGCCGGCTCATCGCATTTTATGGAAACGCATTATTCCCTAATCTGGGGAATGCGCTCTGTGAAGGGTTGCCTCCTTGACGAGCAACTAGATTCCTAACTCTTCGACCCAGGCTAGCGCAGCCAGGTGCGCTTGATTTACCTGTTCTGGCTCAAGCTGCAAGGATTCGGCCATTTTCTTGAGATGGCCCAAGTCGGTTCCTTCGCAAGCCTCCGCGAGGGCAAGAAAGGGGCCGTACATGCCTTCGCGGCGAAGCAAGGCATCGTCTATGCTTTCCGGTAAATTAAGCTGGGTAAGGATGTTTTCCATAGGCATTTCCAGCATCACGTCGAGGAGCGAAAAAATACCGACAATGAACAGGTTGTCCCATTCATGTTTGTCGAGGTAGCTATGCCCAAGAAGTTCGGTAAGGCGGCCCCGGATTATCGTGGTTTTCATCAGAGCGGGTGCGGTGGAGCCTTCGCTGGCGGTGACCAAGAGCAAGGTTAGCCAGCGGTACAGTTGCTGATACCCAAGGATGGTCAGCGCATGGCGTATCGACTGGATTTGGCATGATAGGCCGAATCCCACGGAATTAATGTAGCGCAGCAACTTGAATGAGAGGGCTACGTCGCGCTTAAAGAATACGTCGATTTCGTCCATGTCGGCGTTATTGCGTATCTTATTCAACAAGCTCAAGATATTGGCGTGCGCGGGGTTGATAACCTTGGCGCTGAGGGTTTCCGGGCGCGCGAAATAATATCCCTGAAAAAAATGGCAGCCAAGATTTTTGTACTGTAGGAACTCTTCCCGAGTTTCTATTTTTTCGGCGATGAGTTTTTTTTCGGGCGTGTTTTCTAATTTCCGCAGGATCGCGTCTATATTTTTCTGGTCGGTAGCACGGACATCCACCTTGATGTAGTTTGCAACATTGACTAGCGGCGAACTTTCAGGTGTGAGGACAAAATCGTCCAGCGCGATTTGGAAACCTTGGGCGCGAAGTTTTTGGCAGCGAGCAAGGAGTTCAGGTGTGGCTTGGGCCGTTTCCAGAATTTCCAGGACGGTGTGCTTGGCTGGCAGGAGGTCGAGAAAATCGGTTTCCAGCATTGGATTGGATACATTGATGAATGCCAGGCTGTTGCCTACCAGCCAGTGTGTTCCGATATTGTTTAAGGTATTGGCGAGGATGTTGGTGCCGGCCTGAATGTCACTGATAACTTCGGCGTGAGCGACTTCGCTGTTGTGCCGGAACAAGAGTTCATAGCCGACGATGGTCTGATGTTTATCTAGAATGGGCTGGCGCCCGATGTGTGCCTCGTTGCTCATACGTGTCTGTATCTTGGTAGCCATGGCGCGGCATAGCGCCGCACTTTCATAACATAATCGGAAGGCTCCAAGGGCGTCGTCCCGTGGATGCTTGCTTACGCAAATAAGGCCGCTCGGGTTTCAGTTCCTGACGAGCGGAGCAATTCCTCTATATCCAACACCAAAACGACGTCTCCGTCGCCAGATAAGGTGGCCCCGGCTATGCCTTTGGGTTTGATATCCAGCAGGGGTTTGATGACCACGTCGTCGCGGCCAAGGAAGCCGTCTATGCCCAAAATAAAAGAGGTTTCGGCCGTTTGCATCAGCACGCCGTAGGCAGGCATGGTTTCCGGCCAGCCGATTAGGCCGGCTAAAGTGCGTATCGGCAATACCTCTTCGCGTACCACCATGGTGGCGCGGCCCGAAACTTGCTGGATTTCCTTCGCGTTGATCGTGATGATTTCGCGCACCAAGGACAGCGGGACGGCAAAAGGCTGGGCACCCAGGCGGACCAGCAATACCGGAAGTATCGCCAACGTCAAAGGGAGGGAAATGGTGATCGTGGTGCCGTGGCCCGCTTGCGAGTTAATGTCGATGCGGCCGTTCAGTTTGGAGATGTTGGTCTTGACTACGTCCATGCCGACACCCCGGCCGGATACGTCGGAAATCGTATCTTTGGTCGAGAAGCCGGGAAGAAAAATCAGGTTGAAAGATTGACGGTCATCAAGGGTATTGGCCGTTTCCAAGTCGATCAGACCCTTCTCGACCGCCTTGCGGCGCAGGGTGTCGGGGCGCATGCCTCGGCCATCGTCGGCAATCTCGATGATGATGTGATCGCCGAGCTGTTGTGCGGAAAGGCGCACCAGGCTTTTAGTCGGTTTGCCTGCCGTCACTCGATCGGCTATGGTTTCAACTCCATGGTCGACGGCATTGCGCACCAGGTGAACCAAGGGGTCGTTGAGGTCCTCGATCATGGTTTTGTCGATTTCCGTTTCCTCGCCGGACAGCACGAGTTCCACATCCTTGCCGAGTTGACGCGCCACATCCCGCGCTAGGCGCGGATATTTTTGGAACAGGCGGCCGATAGGCTGCATGCGGGTCTTCATTACTGCGTTTTGCAAATCGCCGACTAAAAGGTCGAGTTGGCTGACCGCCTCATCCAGCGCCTTGAGGGTGCTCCCATCGGTTTTTCCCGCTAGGATATCGGCGCGCAAGGTGGTCAGGCGGTTTTTAGTCAGTCCAATTTCGCCCGAGAGGTTAAGCACCATGTCCAGGCGTGTGGTGTCTACGCGTATCGTGGTTTCCTTGGGTTGCGGCGCTTGCGAAGGGGCAACGGCTTTGGTTTGTGGTTTCAGCGGTTGAATAGATTGTATGGCATCGATACGCGATTCCGTTAGCGGGGCGGGGGGCGTCGCCGGGGAATGCAACTGGGTGGGCGATGCCGATTCGGTAACGGCTTGCATGAATGCAGGCCAATTCGGCTCCCCTCCCGCTACGGGCGTTACGGTAGCGGCGGCGGGTTCCGCCTGCGAAAGCTTTACAGGCGCTTCTCCAGATAGGATGGCGTCCAGCGCGCCGAGTAAGCTTTCATCGGCCGAAGGGGGCATTTGCTGCTGTTGCAAAGCATCAAACATATGGCGCACGGTGCCGGTTGAAACCATGATTGCGTCCATGATTTCCGGGGTGAGCGTCAATTCGCCGGAGCGTAGCTGGTCGAAAAGGTTTTCCGTGCGGTGGCATAGTTCGACCAGCGGCGTTGCGTTGAGGAATCCCGCTCCGCCCTTAATCGTATGGAAGCCGCGAAAAATGTCGTTGAGCAGATTCTTGT
>JAIOJO010000412.1 GCA_019911985.1 Sulfuricellaceae bacterium
GTCATGCCCATGCCCTTGTGGTTTGCGCTTGGAGTTTTGTCCGAACCGAGGGCGCGTAGAACCCGTTTTCAGGTAGGGTCGCCTGCCCAAGCCGGATACCGCCTGACGACCGGCGGGAACCGGCATTATTCTCCCTATGCCCGCCGGTCGAGCGTCATAGTAAATCGGATGCCATGCGTATGGCTAGAACATACAGTAAAAAGGCAAAAGCTTTTTTGAGTTTGGCTACCGGCAGGCGGTGCGCCAATCGGGCGCCGAACGGGGCGGTCAACATGCTGGCAGCCGCCAAGCCGGCGAGGGCGGGCAGGTAAAGAAAGCCCACGCTAGCGGCGGGCAGATCCGCCACTTTTAGGCCGCTGGCAATATAGGCCGCCGTACCCGCCAGCGCAATGGGGAAACCGATGGCCGCCGAGGTGCCGATGGCGCGATGCATGGAAATATTGCACCACGTCATAAACGGCACCGATAAGGTGCCGCCGCCGATGCCGACCAGGCTGGAGACGCCCCCTATGACGCCACCGGCGGCCAACATGCCGGGAGGCGAGGGGAGCTGGCGGGATGGCTTGGGCCGCAGGTTGAGCAACATTTGCGTGCCGACGTAAAGTTCGAAGCAGACGAAAAAACCCTTGAGAAACGGCGTGGAAAGGTGCGATGCGAGTAGGGAGCCGGCCAGGGTGCCGAGCACAATGCCCGGCGTAATGACGCCAACTATCCGCCAATCGACAGCGCCGTGGCTGTGGTGAGCGCGTAGCGATGAGAGCGAGGTGAACAAAATGCTGGCTAGCGAGGTGCCGATGGCAAGGTGCAGGATATGGCCGTCGGGAAAGTGCTGGGCGGCAAAAGCCAAGGACAGAACCGGCACGATCACCAGGCCGCCGCCTACGCCGAGAAGGCCGGCCAGCAATCCGACGAAGGCGCCGGTTAGCGCATACAGCAGGGCGAAGTCCATATTCGCTCAGCTTTGCAGCAGGCCGACGATGAACTCCCATTCTTTCGGGTCCAGCGGCGTGATCGACAAGCGGTTGCCCTTTTGCAGAATACGCATGTTCGCCAGTTCGGGATGCAGGCGCAATTCCGGCAGGCCGAGAAGGCGGGTTTTGCGCACGAACTTTACGTCAACATTGAACCAGCGGGGTTTTTCCGGGCTTGCTTTGGCATCGAAATATTTGTGGCCGGGTTCGAACTGGAGGCGATCGGGGTAGGCGGCGCAGGCAACTTCGGCCAAACCGGCGATCCCCGGTTCGGCGCAACTGGAGTGGTAAAATAAGACTTGGTCGCCCGGCCGCATTTGGTCGCGCATGAAATTGCGTGCCTGGTAATTGCGCACCCCGTACCAGTCGATGGACTGGTCGGGAAGGGCGGCGAGATCGTCGATGCTGAGTTCGGAAGGTTCGGATTTCATCAGCCAGTAACGCATTACGGTTCTTTCTTTATTCAGGGGGGCAGTGGGGAAAGCGGTAAATATGCGCTTCCGTAATGACGGCGTCCAGAGGGGCATCCCATGGGTCGCGGGGCAGTGGCCCGGTTTTTTGGCATTCGAAGCCGACGCCGATCAGCCGCGGCTTGCGCCAGTGCAGGCGTGGGTGCAGGTAAGCCAGACTGGCGTCGTAAAATCCCCCGCCCATGCCTAAGCGGTTGCCTTGGGCATCGAAGCCGACCAGGGGCACGAACAGCACATCCAGCCGGGAAGCCCGCACTTGGTGGGCCGAGTTATGTTCGGGTATGCCGAAGCGGTTGTGGTACCAGTCGGGCACGGCGCTGAGGCGGCCAAAGCGCAGGCGCAACTGCCCCGGCGGCGGCACTATCGGCAGAAAACACGCCCGTTTCATTCGCAATGCTTGGTTGAGCAGGGGCAGCAAGTCCATTTCGCCGTCATTGGCCAAGTAAAAGCCAATGCGGCGGTAACGCAGCAACAATGGGCGCGCGAGGCGCTGTAGACGCTGGGCCGCGCGGCGGCGCTCGGCGGGCGGTATTTCCCGGCGCTTGGCGCGCAAGACGCGGCGTAATTCGCGCTTATTCATGGGGTCGAGTGAGAAAGGAGTGCCTGGAGACAGAATTAAAATCCCCCGCAGATGCCGTCAGACCATCATCTTGAACCTACGGGTTCAAGTGGCTGCCACCCGGGCTGCATCAGGTGCATCCGCAAGGGATGCTCACAACAGCGGCCTGTAGGCGGCTACCAAGCTAGATATATTGGTTCAAAGAATATATAGCCTAAACGAACAACGCAGGGGATAACCCTTCAAGGCTTGTTGCGTGCCTTTTAAAACAGTTCGTCTTGATCGGTCATGGCTTGATCAAGATGAGATTCCATGGTTTTCATTCTACGCTTAAACTCACCTACGTCAAAGCCGCCGGCCACGCGGGTGGAGAGGAATTCATGGGCGATGTTCAATGCGGCCATAATGGCGATGCGTTCGACGCCGATGACTTTGCCGCTGTCGCGGATTTCATGCATTTTCCGGTCGAGGTAATCGACCGCTTCGAGGAGTTCGTCCTGTTCGTCTTCCGGGCAGGCGACGCGGAATTCTCGCCCCATGATGGTGACGTCCAAACCCTTGGCCGAACTCATGCGCCATCTCCTGGCAGGGTGAGCAACATCGATTCCAGGCGGCTCGCCGCAGTGCTGATTTTTTCGTTCATGCGCTTGTTATCGTTGAGGGCGTTGGCTAGTTCCTGACGCAACTGGGAATTCTCCGCGCGTAGGTGCTGGCATAGCTGCACGGCCTGGGCAACTTTTTCTTCGAGGGCAGTCAGTTCCGCTTCCATACGCTCACTATAATTTGGAAAATCCAGTAGGGTCAACTGGTAACGCTTAATTTTAAAAGTATTTTGGAGAGAAATCCAGCTTGACGTGCCCGTTTCGGCTTGGGCGATGGCCTTAGTCGGCCAATCGGCTATGCTTGCGCTGCACGGACTTGAGGCGGCCCGGCCCCGCCGCCGGTTGGGAGCGGGGTTCCGCCTTGGCAGGCAGATGCCTCTGCGCCATCTGTGCTATTCTGCCTCATAAATGTATCCGATCCGCTGTCCGGGCGGAGCGAGCCGTCCCCGATATGCGGGGTGTTTTCTCAAATATTAGTAGCCGGGTATGCCCAAACTCTTATTTTTTTTCGGGGCGCTGATTTTTGCCCCTTTTGCCGCTGCCGACCAGGATGCCGTATTCCTCGCTGCACGGGAAGCTTTCCGGGTGGGCGATGCCGCACAGGTGGCTGCCGCCGCGCCGCAATTGCAAAATTATGTCCTTTATCCCTACGTCTTGTATTGGCAGGCCCTACAGCAACTGGACAACACCCGGCCGGAGGCGATACGCGGCACGCTCAACAGCCTGAGTGCAACGCCCTTGGCCGACCGCTTGCGCGGCGAATGGCTAAAGCGGATGGGGAAAAAACAAGATTGGGCTTCTTTTTCTCTTGAATACCCGTTTTTGGAAAAACCTGACGCGGAATTGACTTGCTACGCCCTCCAGGCGCGGCAAGCGCAGAACGATGGCTCTGCTTTGGACGAGGCGAAACGCTTGTGGCTAGAAGGCCGCACCCTGCCCGCGAGTTGTACGCCGCTGTTCGACGCGCTGGCGGCGAAAGGGCGTCTCTCGGTCAACGAGGTATGGGTGCGAATTCGCCTTGCGTTGGAAAGCGGGAATCTTAGCGTGGCGAGACAGGCGGCCGATTATCTGCCTGCAGGCGAACGCTTGGCCGATCTGGATAAGGCCGCGGACAATCCGTCGCATTTACTGGAACACCGGGGATTCAATTTGAAACATAGGGTCGGCCGGGAGTTGGCGATGTTTGCCTTGGATCGATTGGCGCGTAGCCAACCGGCGCTGGCACAGGCATATTGGGAAAAAATGCGCGCCCATTTCAGCGCGCCCGACCAAGCGCATGTCTGGGGATTGCTGGCTTACCGCGCCGCCCGCAAGCACGATCCGGTCGCTTTGGCCTGGTACCGCAAGGCGGATAAAGCGTCCTTGAGCGACGAACAAATAGAGTGGGAGGCGCGGGAAGCCCTACGTCTGCGTGAATGGGGGGAGGTGTCGGCGGCTATTGGCGCCCTCTCGCCTGAGGAACAGCAAAAAGGCAATTGGCGTTATTGGAAGGCTCGGGCGCTTAAGGAGCAGGGTAAGCTTGCGGCGGCAAATGCTATTTTTGCGCCGCTGTCGGCGGAAGCCAATTTTTACGGACAACTTGCCGATGATGAGTTGGGGGTGGCGATGAGTGCGCCCGCCGAGGACTATAAAGCCAATGACAACGAAATTCGCGAGGTGAGCCAATTGCCTGGGATACAGCGGGCATTGACCTTGTATCGGCTGAATCTGAGGATTGAGGCGGTGAAGGAATGGATTTGGACGATACGTGGTTTCAACGATCACCAGTTGCTGGCGGCGGCGGAGTTGGCGCGGCGTAACGAGTGGTACGATCGGGCGATCAACACGGCGGAGAAGACGCAACAGTTGCACGATTTCAGCCTGCGCTTTCCCATACCCCACGCCGATGTGATGGCCTCTTATAGCCGTCAGCGCGGCTTGGATGGTGCCTGGGTTTATGGCTTGATTCGCCAGGAAAGCCGCTTTATTCCGGTTGCGCGTTCCAATGTGGGCGCTAGCGGATTGATGCAAATCATGCCGGCCACGGCGCGCTGGATCGCTAAAAAAATGGGTGTCGATAATTTCCGTCAATCCGCCGTTACCGACCTCGATACCAATATTGCATTCGGCACCTTTTACCTGAAACACGTGCTCGACCGGTTCGACGGTCAGACTTTACCTGCCACGGCCGCTTACAATGCCGGGCCGGGCCGGGCCAGCCGCTGGCGCGACGACAAGCCGATGGAAGGCGCTATTTATGCCGAGTCCATCCCTTTCAGCGAAACGCGGGATTACGTGCAAAAGGTCATGAGCAATGCCGTCTATTATTCGACGGTTCTGGGTCGCGGTTTGCGCTCCTTGAAAGCGCGCCTGGGGGTCATCAAAGCTGTCGGGAACGATAGCGGCAATGAAAATAATCGGGATAACTAAGATGCGAAGTCGAAGTCGGGGAGCGGCGTGCAAATAACATCGGTCTGTGTATTGGGCGGCTCGGGATTTGTCGGCCGCCATCTCGTCAATGAACTGTATCGGCGCGGTTATCGGATCAAGGTGCTGACCCGCAACCGGGAAAAGGCGCGGGATTTGTGGGTCTTGCCCAATGTCGATGTGGTCGAGGCCGACATCGGCGACGAGGCGGAGTTGTGCCGCCAATTGGCCGGAATGGACGCCGCTATCAATTTGGTCGGCATCCTCCATCAGCGCCGGGAAGGCGATTTCCGCCGCCTCCATGCCGATTTGCCGCTCAAAGTGGCTAAAGCTTGTTTGGCGGCGGGTGTGCCGCGCTTGCTGCATATGAGCGCACTTCAAGCCGACGAGCGCGGACCGAGCGCCTATTTGCGCTCCAAGGGCTGGGGCGAAACCCGTGTGCTGGATGGCGCTGCTCACGGCTTGGCCGTCACGGTATTCCGCCCTTCGGTTATTTTTGGGCCGGGGGATGCTTTCCTTAATTTGTTCGCTCGCTTGTTGCGCTGGCTCCCCGTCGTTGCCTTGGCCTGTCCTTATGCGCGCTTCCAGCCGGTGTTTGTGGGCGACGTGGCGCGTGTTTTCGCCGAGAGCTTGGAGCGGCCGGAAACCTTCGGCCGCCGCTACGATTTATGCGGGCCGCGAGCTTATTCCTTACGCCAACTGGTGGTGTTGGTCGGGCGCTTTAGCGGCCATGCGCGGCCCATCGTCAGTCTCGGCCATCGGCTGTCTTACCTGCAGGCTTGGGTGATGGAGATGTTGCCGGGCAGCCTGCTGACTCGCGACAACGTATTGTCGATGCAAGCGGACAGCGTTTGCGTCTGCCCCTTTCCGCCTGAATTCGGTTTCGCGCCAACGGCCTTGGAGGCGGTGGCCCCCTCCTATTTGGCGCCGCTGGGGCGCATTATCGGACGCTAGCCGGATGCAAATCTATACCGTCGGCGGCGCCGTGCGCGACGAGTTGCTGGGCCTTCCGGTGCAGGATAAAGACTATGTCGTGGTGGGTTCCACGCCGGAGGAGATGGTGCGTCTAGGCTTCCGGCCGGTGGGCAAGGACTTCCCGGTTTTTCTTCACCCGGATAGCCACGAAGAATATGCCCTTGCCCGCACCGAGCGGAAAACGGCGCGCGGTTACAAGGGCTTTTCAGTGTGCGCGGCGCCGGAAGTTACTCTGGAGCAGGATTTGGCGCGGCGCGATCTCACCATCAACGCCATCGCCGAGGACGAGCAGGGCCGAATTATCGACCCCTTTGGCGGGCGGCGCGATCTCCAGGCTAAAATACTGCGCCACGTCAGCCCCGCCTTCGTCGAAGACCCTGTGCGCGTGCTGCGCGTGGCGCGTTTCGCTGCCCGCTTCGGTTTCTCTATCGCCGACGAAACCCTGGCGCTGATGCAAGCCATGGCGGAAAACGGTGAAGTGGATGCGCTGGTGCCGGAGCGGGTATGGCAGGAGTTGGCGAAGGGCCTGATGGAAAGTACCCCGGCGCGTATGCTTGAAGCGTTGCGCGCCTGCGGTGCCCTGGCGCGAATCCTGCCGGAAGTGGACGCTCTCTTCGGTGTGCCGCAACCGGCGGAATATCATCCTGAAATCGATACCGGTGTGCATACCCTGTTGGTGTTGGATTACGCCGCCAGCCAAGGCTACTCCTTGTCGGTACGTTTCGCCGCCCTGGCCCACGATCTAGGCAAGGGGGCGACCCCCCCGGAGGAATGGCCGCGCCATTTCGGCCACGAAGAACGCGGCGTGGAACTGATCCGCGGGCTGTGCCGCCGCATTAAGGCCCCCAACGACTGCCGCGACTTGGCCTTGCTGGCTACGCGCTTGCACGGCAAAGTTCATCGCGCCCTGGAGTTGCGCCCGAAAACGGTGTTGACGCTGCTGCTTGAATCCGACGCCTTGCGCAAGCCGCAACGCTTCGCCGAACTGCTGCAAGTGTGCGAAAGCGATTCCCGTGGCCGCACTGCCTGGCAGGACAAGCCCTATCCCCAGGCCGACTTTTTCCGTAACGCATTGAAGGCGGCGATGTCGATAGATGCCGGCGCCATTGCCGGCCAATGCGTATCCCCGGAATCCATCGGCGAGGCTGTGAGCCGGCGGCGGCTGGCGGCGATTCAAGCCTGGATGGCCGAGCAGGCCTAGGGGAATTGGGTTGGAGGGGTGATTCGTTTTGGGCCGATGCGGACCCGACCCCAGCGAAGCCACGATGAAAACGGCTTCCTAGGCATTCGGATGTTTGAATGCGTAAACGGGAAAAGTGGAAACTGTTTGACACGAGGCCGCTACGGGAAATATAATCCGCGGCTTTCCTCAAAAGATTATTGGGATTTCTGCATGAAAACTTTTTCTGCAAAACCGCATGAAGTGAAGCGCGACTGGTTCGTGGTCGACGCAACCGATAAAGTGCTGGGCCGTTTGGCCTCCGAGCTTGCCCACCGCCTGCGCGGTAAACATAAAGCTGAATACACCCCTCACGTGGACACTGGCGATTATATCGTCGTCGTTAACGTGGAAAAACTGCGCGTGACCGGCAATAAATCCGAAGACAAGCAGTATCACCGCCACTCCGGTTTTCCCGGCGGCCTCTATACCACTAACTTCAGTAAGTTGCAGCAACGCTTCCCTGGCCGCGTTCTGGAAAAAGCCGTGAAGGGCATGCTGCCGAAAGGCCCGCTGGGTTATGCCATGTTCCGCAAGCTGAAAGTTTACAGCGGCGCAACTCACGACCACGCGGCGCAACAACCGCAACCATTGGATATTTAAAGGGTTCGTTATGATCGGCAACTACAATTACGGTACCGGGCGTCGCAAGAGCGCGGTTGCCCGTGTGTTTATCAAGGCTGGCAAGGGCAATATCGTTGTTAACGATAAGCCGGCCGATGTGTATTTCTCCCGCGAAACCAATCGCATGATTCTGCGTCAGCCTTTGGAATTGACCAACACGCTGGACTCCTTCGATATTTTGGTGAACGTGGCCGGTGGCGGCGAGTCGGGTCAAGCCGGCGCCGTGCGTCACGGCATTACCCGCGCCTTGATCGACTACGATGCCAGCTTGAAGAGCGCGTTGAGCAATGCCGGTTTCGTGACCCGCGATGCCCGCGAGGTGGAACGTAAAAAGGTCGGTCTGCGCAAGGTGCGTCGTGCCAAGCAATTCTCCAAGCGTTAAGCGCTTCGGGAATCGCGAAAAAGCCGCCTCCGGGCGGCTTTTTTATTGCCTGCTGCAGGCGGCTGTTTTATTATTTTGGGCCGTGCCGGCTTTGGTGGCCGATCTGCGGATTATCCATTACCGAAGCAGACTCATAACACAGGAAGAATCGCATGATTAAAGCTGGGATCGTCGGAGGCACAGGCTATACCGGTGTCGAATTGTTGCGTTTGTTGGCGCAGCATCCAGAAGTCGTCATTAGCGCCATCACCTCCCGCAAAGAGGCTGGAATGGCGGTGTCGGAGATGTTCCCGAATTTGCGCGGGCGCGTCGATATCCCGTTTTCCGACCCGCAATCGGCGCCGCTAAAAGAGTGCGACGTGGTGTTTTTCGCCACCCCCAACGGCATCGCCATGCAGCAGGCGAGAGAATTGCTGGATGCCGGAGTGAGGGTGATCGACTTGGCCGCCGACTTCCGCATCAAGGATGTGGCGGTATGGGAGAAATGGTATGGCATGCAGCATGCGTGCCCGGATTTAATCGCCGAGGCGGTCTACGGGCTGCCGGAAATAAATCGCGAAAAGATCAAGGGCGCGCGCTTGATTGCGAATCCAGGCTGTTACCCGACGGCGGTGCAATTGGGTTTTTTGCCCTTGATCGAGGCCGGGTTGATCGACGCCGACAACCTGGTCGCGGATTGCAAATCAGGCGTATCGGGGGCTGGACGTAAGGCCGAGGTGTCCACGCTATTCGCCGAAACCGCCGACAGTTTCAAGGCCTATGGGGTTTCCGGCCACCGTCATTTGCCTGAAATCGCCCAGGGTCTATCGGGGGTGAGGGGCGCGCCTGTCGAACTGACGTTCGTGCCGCACCTTACACCGATTATTCGCGGTATCCATGCTACCCTGTATGCTCGGCTGAAAACGGAGGCAGACCTCCAATCGCTGTATGAAAAACGCTACCAGGACGACTATTTCGTTGATGTGCTGCCCGCCGGAACGCATCCCGAAACCCGCTCGGTGCGCGGCAGTAATGTATGCCGCATCGCCGTTCACCGCCCGCAGGGGGGCAATACCGTGGTGGTATTGTCGGTGATCGATAATTTAGTGAAGGGCGCGGCGGGTCAAGCCGTGCAAAATATGAATATATTATTCGATCTATCGGAGTCGACGGGCTTGCAGCAAATACCGCTGTTGCCATGAGGAGAGTCCAGCGATCGTTGAAGCGGCGCTTTGGGATTGCGGCGCCGCGCTTGTCGGTGCGCACTCACTTTGCGTGGTATTGGCGCTGGATTTTTTTAGCGATGGTGGCCCTGCTGGCTTTGTTGTTTGCCCGCCAAATATTCGATGCCGGGATGCGCGTCGCCGGATTTGCGCGGAGCGAAGTGAAAGATGAGCTGGTGAGTTTGCGCGAGTCCGTTGCCCAGTTGCAGCGCGAAAATACCAAACTGCGCGCCTCGACGGTCGCCGGTGAGCGGCAACTGCAGATCGAGCGGGCCGCGCAGGCCGATTTGACCAAATCTTTGAAGCTGCTGCAGGACGAAAACACCAAGATGAAAGAAGACTTGGCGTTTTTGCAAAGCATGATGTCCAACGGGCACGGACAGGAAACAGTGAGCATCCATCGCCTCAAAATCGAATATGGCGGCTTGCCGGGGGAATATCGTTATCGCTTACTGGTCGTGCAGCAAGGCAATCGTGAAAAAGATTTTCACGGCCGCGTTCAGTTGCTCGTTAATATAGTTCGTGCGGAGCAAAAAAATGTATTGGTTCTACCTGCGCCCAATAGCGATATGGTGGCGGCCTTCCAATTGAATTTCAAGATTTATCAGCGGGTCGAGGGAATTTTCCAAGTTCCGCCGGGGGCGGTGGTAAAATCGGTTCAAGCGCGTATTTATACCAATGGCGCGGCACAGCCGAAACTAGTACAGTCCGTTAACGTCTCGTAACAGAGGTATTTACCATGTTCTCTGGAAAAAAATCCAATAAGCCGCAAAACCGGATCGACACCCTGATCGGCGCGGGAACGAAAATCGAAGGCAATATTACATTCAGCGGCGGCCTGCGCGTGGATGGCACTATCCTAGGGAATATCTGCGCGCAAAACGGCGAACCGAGCACCCTGGTATTGAGTGAGACAGCCCATATCGAGGGAGAGATTCGCGTCTCCCATATGGTGATCAACGGGACGGTGAATGGACCGGTCTATGTCGTCGAGTATGTGGAACTCCAACCTAAGGCTCATGTCATAGGCGATGTATATTACAAAACCGTCGAAATGCACCTGGGGGCTCGCGTCGAGGGAAAGCTGGTGTATCAGGGCGAGGGAAGCGTCGCTCAGAGCGCCGTCAAGCCGAGCCTGGTGAATGTAGAGTATGGCGATTACGGGGCCAGTTGACGCTTAGACCTTAGCTGTGGATAATGCATAATTGTTGACTAAATCGTTAGGAGATTTGCTATGAGTGCAGTGGCTGAAGTGCCGAGCCCGTTGATCTTTACCGACAGCGCGGCTAACAAGGTAAAGCAGTTGATCGACGAAGAGGGCGGCGCGGACTTGAAACTGCGCGTATTTGTCTCTGGCGGCGGCTGCTCCGGTTTTCAATACGGTTTTACCTTCGATGAAAACACCAACGAAGACGATACCGTGATCGAGAAGGGCGGGGTATCCCTGCTGATCGATTCCATGAGTTTCCAGTATTTGATAGGTGCGGAAATCGATTACAAGGAAGGTCTGGAAGGTTCCCAATTCGTCATCAAGAACCCCAATGC
>JAIOJO010000413.1 GCA_019911985.1 Sulfuricellaceae bacterium
AGTTCGGCCAATGCCGCACGCGCGGTAATGCATTGCTTCAACACCAGCCGGGTTTCGAGCTCTGCCGCGGGAGGCAAAGCCGGCAGCGCATTGTAGGGCCGGCCAGGTTGCCAGTTTCCTAGGCTCATGTTTTCATTTTGCATTTTATTCGACACATTGACAGTCTATGTCGACGCCATCGACACGTCAACAATATGTGTCGATTATTCGGTGTTTTGTCGACATAATGATGACGTATGTCGATGGTGCGGGAAAAAAAACGGGGGCAGGTTCAATTAAATCGTGTTGTAGATTCCGATGTATTCGGCGCGGTTTCCGGCTGCGTTCATTGGTTCATACCTGTCAGGTATGAGTCATTTATTCGTCAAGCGAATCCCAAGAAAACCATTAGCGCACGGTTCACCGCCAACATCGTCTCATCGTCTAAGCGGCCTATTACCGCTCCGATTTTTTCGCGCGGGATGGATTGCGGCTTAATCTACCATCACCTGCGAAGGTTTAGACAGGCCATTCAGTTCGCTTGGATTCACGGAAATTCGAAATAAGGGTGCATCGCGCAATTCGCCGGTCACCGGCAAAATGCTCACGGAAGGATGCGCGTCGAACAGATCGGACTGAATGACCAAGGCTGGGCGCGGTTTGCCGAGATCGCCTTGCAAGGCCACCGTCACCAGATCGCCACGCCTCATTGCCAGCCTTCGCGGTCGCCTGCCGCCTCCAGCCAATCTGCCGTTTCCCGCTCATGCGCATCGCCGCGCAATAACTGCGACTGTCGGCGGCACTCCTCGGCAAAGCCTGCGCGCCGCGTATCCGGTACCCAAATCTGCACTGGACGCAGCCCGGAAGCCCGTAGCGCAGTGCGGTGCTTGTGCACCCGCTCGGATGTACTTGTGCCCATAAAAACCTCCAATAACCAGTGTTACATGAAACGTCATGGTAATCCGCTTTTTTGTTACATGCAACATCTCAAGGGTTGCGGTTTAGGCCAACTGAAGGCCGGTTTACGTTGCGCTGCAGTGGGGTATCCAGGCCGGGGCCATGATGCAAAACCAATGCGCTTTTCCGGCAAGCGTAAAATGCAAGGGCAAGGGGCTGCTGCTACAATCAACCATGTATTACGGCGGTTTCGGGCCGGTCAATCAAAGGTGTACAACGATTATGCAAGATATCCTGAGTGCGCTGTTTAAGGCGCTAAAAAGCATGTTGCATCCGAAAATTCTGGCTTTGGTTTTGTGGCCGGTCGTTTTGGCGGTCATTTTGTGGGGCGGTTTGGCGTTTTTCTTCTGGTCGGACTGGGTGGCCGGGCTGCAAAGTTTGGCCGCCCATGCCCCGGTGCAGGACTTTTTGAGCCGCCACGACTTGGGCTGGGTGGCGCGGGCGGCGGCTTCCGTGCTGGCTTTTCTGCTGCTGGTGCCGATAGGCGTGGCGACGGCCCTGTTGATCGCGGCGGTGGTTGCGATGCCGTACATGGTGCGGTTTTTGGCGGACAGAGATTACCCCGATCTGGAAATGAAGCGCGGCGGCACGGTGCTGGGTTCGATCTGGAACGGGATAGCCGCTGTTTTGGCCTTTGCCGCGTTGTGGCTGCTGACCTTGCCGTTTTGGCTTTTCGGCCCGTTTGCGGTTGCGATCCCTATCCTGCTGTCGGCCTATCTGAACCAGCGCTTGTTCCGCTACGATGCGCTCGCCGATCATGCGTCGCGCGAAGAGTTCCGGCAGGTGCTGGAGCGGGCGGGTGGCAAGATGTACATTTTGGGCGGGTTGCTGGGGCTGATCCAGTTCGTGCCTTTGCTTAACCTTTTTTTGCCTATCTACATCGGTTTGGCGTACATCCATTTCTGCCTAGCCGAGCTGCGCAAACTGCGCGGAACGCCGCCGGTTGGGGCGTAAGCCGGTTTTTTACCGGATTGCCACTAGAAAAAATAGGGTCGGGTTAAATTTGCTATATCGCACTACCTAGCGCACTATTTAGCATGTTGAAAATAATGCGGCAAGGAGATGAGTCATGTCGAATCTGACGGCCAATGATCTGAAAACCAAAGGGGTTGCGGCGATTGAGGCCGTGCTGGAGCAGCATTCCGAGGCGATTGTTTCGGTGCGCGGCAAGGATCGCTTCGTGGTGATGGATATTGCGCAATATCACTATTTGCGCGAGTGCGAGCTAGAGGCGGCGCTGGCTGAAACACGTGCCGATCTGGCGGCGGGGCGGTTCGTGCAGGAGTCGCCCGAGGAGCATGTGGCGCGGGTGAAGTCTGCTGCATGAGCTATCGCTTGGTTTTTACCGAGCAATATATCAAGCGCGCCGCGCGTTTTCTCCAGCGGCATCCCGATCTGGAAAAGCCGTATCTCAAAACCCTGCAACTGCTTGAGCTGAATCCCCACCATCCTTCGTTGCGCTTGCATCCCTTGAGCGGACGGCTGCAAGCCCTGCATTCGGTTTCCATCAATCTTTCTTACCGCATTACGCTGGAGTTGCTAATTCAGGACGAGCGGATTATTCCTGTGAATGTGGGCGGCCACGATGCGGTGTATTGATAACCGGGAAAAGGGACAGGTGCGACACTTGAATCCCGCCGAATGCGGCATAGAATGAGAGCTGAAGCACGGCTTTCAGGCATCATGAACCGAGGAGAAAGACATGATCCGTAATCCCATCGATGTTTCCTCTCACGTCAGCCCGCAACTGTCCGCGCTCATCGAGAGCCGGGTAAACGACCCGGACGCCGAGCAAGCCGTTACCCTGTCCGAGGTGCGTGCCTTCCTGGCTGGCTTGCTACCCGGCCCCTTCAAGGCAGCGGAAAGCTTCCACCGCTTCGATATCGACACGTCCATCCTGGACGAGTTGGATGCGCTGATCGAGGAGTACGGAGGGGATAGGCTGGCAGTCGATTTTGTCCAGACGGGCGCCAGCGAACCCCTGTCGCGGGTGATCGAGGCGGTGGTGAACGACGAGAACCGGGAATATCCGCCCACGCTGGCGACGGTGCGCGATGCGATGGCCTCGGGCCTGCTCACCCGCCTGGTCGGCGAGGGGGTGTTGGACGAGGACGAGGACGATACGCTGCAGGCGGATATCGACGCGCTGATCGGACGCTTTGGCGCCGATGCGCTTGCCGAGGGCTTCTTGCGCTACGAGTAGCGGGGCGGCTTTAGTCCCATTGCGTTTGGCATCGGGTAGGAGGCGGGGTCACCCCCGCCGTCCTCCCACACCACCGGACGTGCGGTTCCGCATCCGGCGGTTCCTGACTACTGGGTTTCCCCAGCGAGCTTGGTTCCGTTCGTCGTGTCGCCCGTCGGCCAATAGGCACCT
>JAIOJO010000414.1 GCA_019911985.1 Sulfuricellaceae bacterium
TGGTTTCCTGTAGGCACACCACGTCAGGCTGATGGGCCGCCAGCCAGTCCAGGACGTGAGGCAGGCGCACCTTGAGGGAATTAACGTTCCAGGTAACCAGCTTCATTAATTCAAGGCCGGTTTTGCTTCGGGTGCGGCCTCTGGATTTTCCGTTTTAGCGGGAACGGGCTTAGTCGGTTTTTTTGTGCCCGAGACGGCTTTAGGGTAGCCCGCCAGATCCAGCACGACATCCCATGCGCCGGGTTCGTAGCCTTTAAGCGGAGTGGCACTGCCCACCACCAGCACCGGCACTTCCAAACCGCCGATCAGTTTGCGCAATGCCTCGGCGCCCTCCGGGGTACGCGGATCGCGCGTGGCATGAGGTATACCGCGCCGGGCCAGGTATTCCCGCGCCGAATCGCAAGGCGGGCCGCAATCGGGAGAAGTATATAAAACAACGGGATTTTTTTTCGCCGCTTGTTGGGTCGCAAGAGCCGCCGAAGAACTTTCAGCCGCACCCGCGCTGAGTTTCTTTTCCGAAACGTTTTTGGCTCCCGGAGGCGGCGGCGAATCAGTGTAATGCACCCGGCCTTCGGCATCCATCCAGCGATACAGACTGCCCCCCCAGGCCGGCATGGCGGCCGCCAAGACCAAGGCCAGCAGCACTAGCCGCGCACTCATATGCGCAGACCTTGCAAACGTTTGCGATAATGCCGTTCGCGCAACACAAAACCCAAAACCAGGCCCACCACCAGACACACGACCGCCACCCACGCAATGACGCTGCCTTGCCCGCTTTGCAGGGCTTGCAAGCGCTTTACTTCAATCTGAGTTTGGGCGTGGCGTTGCTGTTCTTCCTGCAATTGGAGCCTGACCCCATCCAATTTTACTTGGCACTGATCCTGCACTGGCGCAGCAGGCTCGGCCTCGGGCTTTTCGATCTTCAGCAAGCGCGAGACCACCCAGCCTTCTTGGCCGTCCGCCGCCTTGATTTGCGCGTAGCCGTCCTCCACTTGCAATACTTCGACCTGGGCGCCGGGCGTCAGAACCGTCACGACGCGATAAGCGTCGGATTTTCCGCTGCGGACATTGGCGCGGACATTATCGACAACGGTTGCGTTTTGCGCCGCCATGGCCTGCCAACTCCAGCACATCAAAAGCGTAACTAGAAAAAACCTCATCCTGATCCTGCAATGCCTTGGGCTCTGTTTTCTTTATCGCGCAGAGTATAGGGGTAAATTCAACTCATTGCTATTATTGCGCATAATAGCTTTTTCCGAAAAAGCGCCCAAGCCCTTTCCCGACCACGCTTCAAGCCATGCCATTGTAACGCAGCAAAGCATCGATACTCGGCTCGCGGCCGCGAAAAGCGACAAACGACTCCATCGCTGGCCGGCTGCCGCCTACGGCAAGGATTTCGCTCCAGAAGCGATGCCCCACCTCCGGATTCAACACGCCGTTTTCCTCGAACAGGCTATAGGCGTCCGCCGACAGCACCTCCGCCCACTTGTAGCTG
>JAIOJO010000415.1 GCA_019911985.1 Sulfuricellaceae bacterium
GGTATTCTGACCGTTATCGATGGCAATAAAATTCATCCGGAATATTCGGCCTATTTGGAGACGATTTTCGAGACGAAAGATATCGTTGGCCGTGACTTGATAGATCTTGTGTTTGCCGATACCAATCTCGGGGCCGACGCGCTGTCGCAGATAGAGGCTGTTGCCGGTGCATGTATCGGTGAGGATGTCATGAACTTCGAATTCAATCAGCATCTTTTGGTGGGCGAGATTGAAAAGAAAATGCCGGATGGTGGCGTGAAAATTCTTGACCTGAGCTGGTCGCCGATCACCGACGATTCGAGCAACATTGTTCGCGTGATGCTTTGCGTGCGCGATGTGACTGAAATCCGCAAGCTGGCGGCCGAGGCGAATAAGCAGAAACGGGAACTGGAAATCATCGGAGAAATACTCTCCGTCAGCCATGAGAAGTTCCACGAATTCATTACGACGGCGATCAAATTCATCGATGAAAACGAATGTTTGATTCGCGATAACCCGGAATGCAATGCCGGAACCGTTAACCAGTTGTTCCGCAACATGCACACGATCAAGGGCAACGCGCGTACTTACGGTCTTCTCAATCTGACCAATATCGTTCATGAAGCGGAGCAATCGTACGACGAATTACGCAAGCCGCAATCGGTCATTGCGTGGGATCAAGCCATGCTTATGGAAGAGTTGCTGGCGGTAAGGGATGCGGTAGAGCACTACGCGAGGATTAACGAGGTGAGTTTGGGTCGGAAGGGGCCGGGGCGCCGATCCGGTATTGAGCACTTCCTGATGGTGGATAAGAAAAAAATTAAGGAAACCCTGCATCTTCTGGAAAACGTCAACGCAGGCAATATTCATGAATTGGTCGCAGCCCGCGATGCGGTAAGCAAGACCTTGCGCCTGTTAGGCACCGAACGCATCATCGAAACGCTAGAGGGGGTTTTTAATTCATTGCCGTCACTGGCCAAAGAACTGCATAAGCTGCCCCCGATTATCAATATCGAAGACAACGGCTATGTTGTTCGCACCGAGGCCAGCGGCCTGATTAAGAATGTGTTCATGCACCTGGTTCGAAACTCGATTGATCATGGCCTGGAGACCCCTGAAGAGCGTTTGGCGCAGAACAAACCGGCGGCAGGTCAGATCAAGCTCAAGTTAAGCGTTGAAGACGGCATGTTGCAAATCAAGCTGAGGGATGATGGCCGTGGGCTTGCATTGGCCCGAGTCGGTCGGTTGGCCGTCGACAAAGAGCTCATCGGCTCCCAAGAGCAACTGAGCGACGAAGAAATAGCAAATCTTATATTCCGCCCGGGTTTTTCCACGGCCGAAAAAACGACGGAAGTGTCAGGGCGAGGTGTCGGCATGGACGCCGTGCAGGATTTCGTCAAGCGGGAAAAGGGCAAGATCGAAATACGGTTTACCGATGACATGGCCGGCGCCGCTTTCCGCCAATTCGAAACCGTTGTGAGTTTGCCGGCCAGCTTTGCCGAGAGCACCGATGATTTCGATTTCTCCTCCAGCGTTGATGTGAACAATGAGGAAGAGGAAATCGATTCGATTGGAAAAATCGGAAATTCTGAGCGGCCTGGAAAACAAGCGTAGCGCCAAATTATTTACGGACAAGCTCTTAGTCCTTAGGCAAAAGGATTGTTCGGGAAGTGCCTGCTTGGTTTGCTTAGATGAGGCAATTGCTTCCCGCCGGGATTTGACTGCCCTTGAGGCGGCTAGGCTATAAATATCTCTACTGTAGGGTGAATTCATGAGTGGAAACCGCGTATTAATTAGTAAGATTCTTGTGCTGGACGATGGAATCGCCCACTTTGATAGTTTGAAACTGTTATGCGAGGAATACGGACTCGTCGGTATCAAACCGCAGCAAGTGGGCGCAGAGGCCGTAATGGCTATTCTGAAATCCAATGTGGATTTAGGGTGAATCCTGCTGTACGAGAATTACGGTGGAACTGGAAAAGGGTTGGAGTTGGCACAAGAAATTCACGGTTCGCGGCCTGAGTTGCCGATTTTTTTGCGGCGGGATCGATTGGCCAGTGTTGCCGGATTGGGCGAAAAGGAAGCGGCGATGTTTCGTTGCGCCTATGTGCTAGACGATCTCCAGATGCTTCGCGCAACTCTTGATGCGTCGATTTTCAATCGCATCTACCCCAACGATCTTGTGCGTGGAATTAGCGAATTGACGCGCGCATCGTTGGAGTATCTGTTCCGCAACTGCGATATCGACGTTGAAACTCCGTATCTCGTTAAGGACCGCATAATTTACGGCGAGGTATTCTCGATGATCGCCATTGAGAGTAACTGGTGCCGCGGCTATATGATGTTGCAAGCCTCGGAGGACGCCGTATTGAGTTTGATTCCTCAGGAAGCGGGCAACGAGAGCGACGCGAAGAACTTTAGAGAGCTCAACAATGTGTTGGGCGAAGCGACCAATATGATTTGGGGTTCGTTCAAGAACCGCTATGTTGGACCGAATGAAGAGATGAGAAGCGTAATGCAGACGCAAGTGCCTATCATCATCAACCACCATAGACGCTATATATCTTTTGGTTCCGAGGACCCGCAGCTTTGTTTTAAATACACATTGCGTGAACGCAGTGGCAGTAAGGCACCCGTGCCTATCTATCAGCGATTCGTTTTTAACCTAAGCTGGTCTCCGGAAGAGTTCAAGGAAAATGCCACGGTAGAGTCTTTGGTGGAAGCCGGCGAGCTTGATCTTTTCTAATGCCTTAACCGATTAATCAGACAAGGAAATATACTCAAATGGCACAAATATTAGTGGTTGACGATTCAAGCACGGTACGCAACGAAGTATGCGATTTCCTCAAGGCGAATGGCCTGGCGGTCGCGTCTGCTGTGGATGGCAAGGATGGGCTGGACAAGTTGAAGTCCGATTCGGCTATCAAGCTCGTAATTAGCGACGTTAACATGCCCAACATGGATGGCTTGACGATGGCTGAAAAAATCAGGAGCGACTTAAAAAACACGACTATCGACATCATTATGCTTACTACGGAAAACAGTCCGGCGATGAAGGACCGTGGCAAAGCTGCCGGTATAAAAGGTTGGATTGTTAAACCGTTTAACGGTGCGGCGGTTATCGGTTCCGTAAAGAAGCTAGTGAGTTGAGCGTGGGTTCGATTCGGATGAGGTTCATCTGGACAATTGGATGTGGGCGAAACGCCGATGTTGTATAAATTTTTGATTTTCATGTGTTCTTGGGCGTAATTTAAAGATGAGTTTATCGTTTAGTTCGCTGATAGTGTTCATATCGGGAATTGCGCTGGGCGTGTTGCTTTTGACGCTGAAATTATATTCGGAACGAAAGGCCAATCAATCCAAGTTAGAGGAGCGCGACAAGATAATTTCTGAGTTGTCTCGCCGTACCCCAGTTGAAGAGGCGGAAGCGCGCTTTGCGCTCTTGCAGGCTGAGATCGATGATCTTCGCGAGGAACGGGAAGATCGAGATGCGGCGCACGAGAAGGAGTTGGCCGACGCAGCCCAGCAGGCCATGTTGGAGCGCGATGAAATCCACTCCAAGTTGAGCAAAGATTATGATTCGAGAGTATCGGCTTTACGGCAAACGCTGGCGAATGATTACACTTCTCTTAAGAACGAGATCAATGGCTTGCTTGGGGTCGTTAAAACCGTCGAGCGTTGGCATGACGAGATGCAAGCCATCCTGGCCAATAATCGGGATATAAAAAAGCAAAACGAGGATTTTGCCCGAGTTGTAAAGAATGTCGTGATGCTTGCGCTCAATGCGGCGATTGAGGCCGCCCGCGCTGGGGAACATGGGCGCGGTTTCGCTGTCGTTGCGGATGGAGTAAGGGAGTTAGCCACGTCATCGGAACGCTTGGCTCACAACTTCCAAAACAATCTGATAAAAAACGATCTCGTTACTACGACTACCTTTCAGGACATGCAGGCGAGCAGCAACATGATTCGAACAATTGTGTCCGGCTTGCTGGCCACCTCGGATAAGATTCAGCTGCTTATCGTGTCTGAAGATTTGACTGCATGATTACGGCTAGCGCGCTCTCATCTATCGAATGGCTGTTTGATAAATCCGTACGCGAAAATAGCTGCGTGGGTCCGGAAGATAGTTGCGAAGTTATAAGCCAGCCGGATGCAGGTTCAATGACTAAGCATTTGAATCGTAAGCTGGTTGTCCTCAATTTATCCTCTTACATTTTTCGCATTGTCGCTCTTATCGAATTTAACTCGGATGTTTCGATGGTGGAGCATATGGCAAAAATAGCGCGAAGCCCGGACAAAAAACTGGAAGATCAAACTTTGCTGGATGCCTATGCGGAGTTCCTCAATATGATATGCGGCACGGTCAATCGGAGGCTATGCGCCGAGTTCGGGCATGTGGGAATGTCGACTCCATTTTTTCTTGACAGTGCCTGCGTGAGCTATTTATCTATACTCAACCCTACGGCGGTTAAGTCTTTCGATTTCCTTATCAATGGCTTGGCGCGATTCAAGCTTACCGCCTGCATTTGTGTGGCGAAAGATAAAACGCTGGACTTTGCTATTGACCAGTCCGATGATCCAGAAGCGGCGGCTTCCGGTGAGCTGGAATTCTTTTGAGCTCGAACCGCTTTTTCGGGTATCTAGCGAGGGGGGGCGTCTGGGCAGGTTCAAGATGGGCGAGACGATGGATTCTAGCCCGATGGTGGCGTGTAGCATGAAAACCCGAGTTTCTTGCCCATGACCGTATAGGATTCGGAGCGAAATCGTCCGGCTGGGCTTTTCTTCCGCGCGCCCCTATTTCATATGTGAAGGCAGCTTGATCGTTTCGCCGTCGACCTTGAAAACGCCTTCTCCGAGGTGGTGGATCGTCCTCGGATCTGTAATCGAGGAGTCGAACCATGCCTTGAGCACTTCAAGCACAAAGAAGTTGTACTTGTTTACCAGACGGGTATCCGCAACTTTGCATTCTAGGTTGGCATAGCATTCGTCGATGAGCGGCGCTTGCACGCACGAGGCGGCTATTGGCGTGAGTCCTAGGGATGCGAATTTATCGGTGTCCCGCCCGGAAACATTGCCGCATTTCACCACTTTTTCCGCCAGTTCCACCGTCGGGATGTTGATCACGCATTCCCGAGTCGTCTTCAGAATATTGAATGAGTAATTCCGGTTGCTGACTACGCAGCCCACCAGCGGCGGTTCGAATTCCAGCATGGTGTGCCACGATAGAGTCATGATATTGGGCCTCCCCTTGCGGGCTGTGCTGAGCATCACCACCGGCCCCGGTTCCAGCAGGCCGTACACCTTGGATAAGGGAAAGGGACTTTTCGTCATCGCAGCACCTCCAATAACTCGTTTCGATGTCAGCCGCTATTGCGTCAAGTGTAATTCTAGCCCTTATTTAAGGAGCCTCTGATCAAGTCGCACGGGGTCGCGACGGGGGTTTTGCGGGATGCCGAGCGACACCGCCCGGCGCCCGCAAAACCCCGTCCCGTGAGGGTTGTGTCAAAAGCCGGCGTCTGCTGCGTTGCGCTCCTTGGCCTCGTAGGCTCGCTACGACCGGCGTCGCCGGCTTTTGACGCAACGCGATCCCCGTGCGACTTGATCAGAGGCTCCTTAACCCTGATTTTCCTTAGGCGGCCTTTTGCGCGGCTTTTTGAATGGTTTCTTGTGTTGTGTGTTGACACCGGCGTCGGGTTTTGGGCGATTGGGCGGGGCGCCGGCATTCCGTCGAGCGTTTGGTGCATGGCTTTCCGTTCGGTTCACGGAGGCCAGTGCAATCTCCAGTTCGTTGATTTCATCCCACTGGGCATCGGTTCGCAGCCGTTCCGGGATGGCCAGAAGTTCTTGCAGGCGCCGTCGAGGAGGAGTCGATTGTTGTTCATTCATAATGGTATTGTCCCAAAATCACCTCAAGTCTGATCTGAGTGATTTATCGCTTTCGTAATGGGTCAAGCAGAGAGGATAGACCGTTGTGGTCCAACTCCTGCATCAGTGCCAGTAAACGACCGATTTCTCCGGGTGGAAAGCCTTCGCGGGCAAACCAGTTAAGATACGGCCCGGGTAGATCGGCAATCAGGCGGCCTTTGTGCTTACCGTAAGGCATGGCGCGGGTAACCAAGAGTTGTAAATCTTCGGGCTTCATCATCTTAGACCCGACTTGTCCAAACGCAATCGAAGTGCGCTATAAAAAACGGTGAGATGCGCATTGTGCCTTGTTCCGTGATGAGCTTCAAATAGTCGCTTTGGTCTTACCCCGCGTGTAAGTCCATCTGTATTATGCGCCTGATGGAAGGTTTCATCTTGCACCGGATGTTCGCTTTCGTGCGCTCCGAGGCTGATCCACGAATGAATTTTTCTATTGAATGACATGTGTGAATGGCGAATTCAGGAGTGAAGCGCAAAGCGTAGGCCACAATTGCGCGCTCGTTCGCTACGGCTCAAGAGCCGTCTTTTTCTTGCCAGTGGGATTGCGTTGTTGCGAGTGGGACTGAGCCTTAGGCTGGCTTTTCGAGGGCTTTGTGCATAGGCTACACGCCGGCTTGAAATCCACGGTAGAATCCTATCCACCTTAATATACGGACTCCTTGCTATGCGACTTCAACCTGAAAATCTGTTCCAGCACGAAACCAATTTACTGGTCGTTCCCGCAGGCCAAACTTTGTTTGCGGAGGGCGAGCAAGGCGAATTCATGTACGTCCTCATGTCGGGTACGGCTGAAATCCTTGTCAATGGAAGGCTGGTCGAGGAAGCGGCACCGGGGGCGCTGCTCGGTGAAATGACGCTTGTCGATGCTTCCCCGCGCTCGGCCACCGTGGTGGCGCGTACCGAATGCAAGTTTGTGACGGTCGATGCGCATCGCTTCAATTTTCTGATACAGGAAACGCCAAATTTCGCGACGCATGTGATGCGCGTAATCGCTGAGCGCCTACGCAGAACCGACTGTTTGTTGTAGAGCTTTGCCGCCAAAATTAGACAATTGCGGATACCTCGGGGCTTTTGGGGTGTCCGCAATGGCCGTTTATTGCTTGGCCGGGCGGCCGGTTTTTAGTTTTTCCACTTGTTCCACGGCTTTTAGTAGCGCGGCGTCCGAT
>JAIOJO010000416.1 GCA_019911985.1 Sulfuricellaceae bacterium
AAGGTGTGGAGGTTCGAGTCCTCTTCTGGGCACCAAATACAAGAAAAGGCGATGCGACTGCATCGCCTTTTTTCTTTGCAATACTTAGTTTATTCAAACGGGTGGCGCACCACAATGGTTTCAGCCCGCTCAGGCCCCGTGGAGATAATATCCACCGGCACTTCGCAAATCTCGGCAATCCGTTCCAGATAATTACGCGCCGCTAACGGCAATTGCGCATATCGGGTTAGACCTACCGTGCTCTCCGACCACCCTGGCATGTCCTCATAAATCGGCTCACACCCTTCCAGCGCATCCGCGCCTGCGGGCAGGATGTCGCTGCGAACACCGTCTATCATATATCCCACGCCCAGACGAACGATTTCCACGCCGTCCATTACATCGAGCTTGGTTACGCAAAGACCGGAAACGCCATTGATCTGTATAGATCGCTTCAGAGCTGCCGCATCGAACCAACCGCAGCGCCGTGCACGTCCCGTAGTTGCGCCGAACTCATTGCCCTTTTCGGCCAAATGACGGCCGACAGCATCGGACAGTTCGGTTGGAAAGGGACCGGAACCGACTCGGGTGGTATAGGCTTTTGTAATGCCCAAAACATAGTGCAGCATCTGGGGTCCGACACCGCTACCTGTTGCCGCATTGGAAGCAATACAGTTGGATGAAGTCACGAACGGATAAGTGCCGTGATCGATATCGAGCAGCGTTCCTTGCGCGCCTTCGAATAAAAGGTTTTTTCCTGCCTTGTGGGCCTCGTACAATTGGCGCGGCACATCCGCCACCATCGGCTTAATGCGCTCCGCCATGGCCAGAGTGTCGTTCAGGGACTTTTGAAAATCCACAGTCTCGGCGTTGAAATAATTCTTCAGCACAAAATTATGGTAATCGAGGATTTCGCCCAATTTGGCGGCAAAACGCTCGCGATGAAACAAATCCTGCATGCGAATGCCACGGCGAGATACCTTATCTTCATAGGCCGGCCCGATTCCTCGACCGGTGGTACCAATTTTATTCGCGCCCTTGGCTATCTCGCGGGCTTGATCCAAGGCAATATGGTGCGGCATGATAACCGGGCACGCCTCACTAATGCGCAAACGGCCCTGAACGTTGACCCCGGCGGCTTCGAGCATATCGACTTCCTCCAGCAGGGCCTGGGGGGAAACCACCACGCCATTGCCGATGAAGCATTCGACACCGTCCCGCAATACGCCGGAAGGGATCAAGTGAAGAACGGTTTTTTTGTCCCCGATAACCAAAGTGTGGCCAGCATTATGCCCACCCTGAAACCGCACGACCCCCTGGGCATGGTCGGTCAACCAGTCCACAATTTTCCCCTTGCCTTCGTCCCCCCATTGGGTGCCGATCACCACCACATTTTTTGTCATTTCAGCTTATTTCCCATAGCAAAGTTGCACATTATTCTTCAATCGAAATTACCTCCCAAGCGCCGGAGCGGAATACCATCTTCCTATCGCACTCGAGTTCCTGGCGAGTGGATTCGTGCCCAGGCAACTCAACCACCACCCGTTCATTTTGGCCGCGCAGAATGGCGATTTTTTCCTGCAAAAGCGAGTCCTCTGGCGCATATACGGCCAAGATACCAAGATGCGCATCCTCCAGCTTTGCCAGTTCGGCCAGAGCCCGTAAATCCAGACTAAACCCGGTCGCCGGTCGCAAACGACCGAAAGCACGTCCTATATTGTCA
>JAIOJO010000417.1 GCA_019911985.1 Sulfuricellaceae bacterium
CCACCGCGCAACCGGCGGCGTTCAACAGTTCCGTGGCGATTTCCCGGTTGATCTCGTTGTCCTCCACCAGCAGGATGCGCGCACCCCGGACGGCCGCCAGCCGTTCGTCGAGCGGCGAGGGCGCGGCGGCGGCCTGGAGCGGCGCGACTTGACCGTGGCCGAATAGGCTCACCGCCATGTCGAACAGGGTCGACGCTTTTACCGGTTTGATCAGCACGTTCTCGAAACCGGCGCCATCGGCTTGTTTCAATACTTCCTCGCGGCCATAGGCGGTCACCATGATGAGATGGTGGGAGGGGGTCAGTCCCAAGCCTAGGATGTGCTGCGCCGTTTCGACGCCGTTCATGCCGGGCATCTGGTAGTCGATAAAAACGGCCTCGTAAGCGTAGCCCGTTGCCGCGCCCCGCTGTATCGCCGCGACCGCTTCCTGGCCCGATGCGCTTTCCTCGACCTGGAAGCCCATTTTGCCGAGCATGTCGTTGAGCACGGCGCGGGCATGTTCGTTGTCGTCCACCACCAGCACGCGCCTGCCGCGCAGATCCGGCGAGGGCAAGCGGTGCGCGGGTTTTTCGGCGACGCCGACGCGCACCGTGAACCAGAAGGTGCTGCCTTGGCCCGGTTCGCTCTCGACGCCGACCTCACCGCCCATCAGTTCGGCCAGCTTTTTCGAGATCGCCAGCCCGAGCCCAGTGCCGCCGTACCTGCGGGTGGTCGAGGCATCCGCTTGCTGAAAGGGCTGAAACAAGCTGGCGCGCTGTTCGGCGCTCAGGCCGATGCCTGTGTCCTTGACGGCAAAATGCAGCAGGGCTTCCCGCCCCTGTTTTTCCAGCAGCCGGACGATGACCTCGATCTCGCCGTGTTCGGTAAACTTGACCGCGTTGTTGGCGTAATTGACGAGAATCTGGCCTAGCCGCAGCGGGTCGCCGCTCAGTTCGTTCGGCACCTCGCCGGCTATTTCGAAGATCAGTTCCAGCCCTTTCGCGCTGGCCTTTTCGCCGATCAGGTTGGTGACGTTGTCGAGCAGCTTTTCCAGTTGGAAATCCGTGTGCTCTACGCTGAGTTTTCCGGCCTCGATTTTGGAGAAGTCGAGAATGTCGTTGATGATGCCCAAAAGATGCTGGCCGGACTGCTGTATTTTCTGGACGTAATCGCTCTGGCGCGGCGTAAGTTCGGTCTTGAGTATGAGGTGCGACATGCCGATGACTGCGTTCATCGGCGTGCGGATTTCGTGACTCATATTGGCTACGAATGCGCTTTTGGCCCGATTCGCCGCTTCCGCCGCTTCCTTGGCTTTTTCCAGTTCCTCGGTGCGTTGCCGGATTTTGTCTTCCAGTTGTTCCTGGTGGAGCTTCAACTCGCGCTCCGCCTGGTCGCGTTCCTTGATGCGTTGCTGCAAATCGGCCAGATTTTTCTCGATCCGCTCCGCCATCTGTTTGCGGTCGGTAATATCGGCAATATAAATATGAAAGCTATGGAGGTCGGTAAGGACGTGGACAAAACAATCCAGCACCCGTTGATCGATGGTGTACTCCATCTGCAGGCTATCTTGGCCGGACGCTTTGAGGCGTTCCAGGCGCGAGGCGAAGTCTTCGGGCAGCAATTGCTCCGCCTTGGTAAGGGCTAGCCGAGAGAGTAAATCGACGGTGGCCGGGTTGCTGTAGGCGACCTTGCCGTCCCAGGTTATGCGCAGTACGGGGCTGGGATTGCGCTCGGGGAACATGGCCAGGCGGCGGCGTTCGGCGTTCTCGGCGAGGTAAGTGTTGACGTAATAGCCGATCAGGATAGCCATGATGAAAATAACGGCGCTGAACCATATCACCATCTGAATCATCAAGTTTGTTTTTGCTTGGGCGGCCACGCCGCTTCCGGTAACGTGGCGTTGGTTCAGGCTGACCAAGGTGTCGATTTCGGGCGCAATGCCCTCTTCCACCAGGCTCACTTGCTGCAAGATGTCCCGCGCCTGGTCCCAGTCGTAGGGGCTGTGAGCGAAAATCCGGTCCAGATCGCCCGCCAGATGGTTGATCTTGTCGACTTCCGATTCGATCTGCATCAGCAGCGCTTGGCTTTCGTCGTTGCTGCGTATCGTGCGCAAGCCCGCCTCGATAATCAGTTGGTTGGCTTCATATTCCTTCAGGAAAACGTCGCGATCCGTCGTGGCGTAGTATTCGAAGAGCACGGGCTTTTGCGCCATGATGGCAACGCGCAGTTTGGAGATGTCGTTGAGGCGCGGCAAATTTACTTCCACCAAGGCGCTGGTGGCGGCGGTGACCTCGCTCCCGTTCAGGTAGATCAGCGTTGAAAGCGTGACGCCCAGCGCTAAAACCAGGAGATAAACCGCGAGTATTTTTTTTGAGATCGAGGACATATCGTAATAGTCTGTTTGACGCGCTTAATCGATTGAACGGCTAGGGCCGCGTATAATGACCGTTAGAGTATCCAGTTTTGGCACAAAGCGCACCTCTGTGCGTTGATGTGCCGAAAACAGCCTGCCGAATAGATTTGTAGTCGAGCATCCGATTGAGAGCTTGTCCGTAAATAATTTAGCGCTGCGCTGGGGGCTATTTGAGCGCAGGCCGCACCCGCAAGGAGTAGGCCAGGGTTGTAAAGCCGCTGAAGCGGCAACAACTCTGCTCCGAAGCAAGACGCGCGGTTGTGTCATTCACAACAAGCGGCTTGCGACAAAAGGATGCGCTCAAACAGACCCCAGCCCGGAGGGTTGCCGCGAATCCGCGCGTCTGCGGTGTTGCGAGGCTAGGCAATGGAATGACCATTGCCCGCGCCTCGCGCCTCGCGCCTCGCGCCTTGCAGCCATCGCGGTTTCGCGGCAACGCAGTGTTAAATTATTTACGGACAAGCTCTAAATTCCCACTGAATTTTTATTTCCTACGCCGGCGCGAATTATTTTTTTCTGCGTTCTGCCGAAACTAAAGCGGGCTGCCGGTGCCCAAACGGACTCGCAATGCCGGGAAGTCCGCGACGCGGCCACCGGCATAGAGCGTTTAACGGCAATCGATTAGGAGAAAAAATGCCTTCAGCAAGAGTGTTAACTGTGCTGCTACTCGCGGCTACCGGTGCGGCCAGCCTGAGCGCGCACGCGGAGAATTCGCCCAAGCAGATCCAAATGCTTACCCAGTCCGGCGCCAAAGTGCTGAAAACGTTTAAGGCGGCGTCGAACTTGAAGGGCTGGGTCATTTCCCAAGACGGGCACTATTCGCTGCTTTTTACCACGCCGGACAATAAAACCTTGCTGGCTGGAGAGTTGATCGACGAATCCGGCAACAATCTGAGCGCGCGCTATGCCAAAGAGTATTTCCCCCAGCCCGACCTCACCGCGCTGTTCTCCGAATTCGAGCATTCGGCCTATGTGGCGGAGGGTGCGCAGAAATCGCCGAAGTCCGTTGTCTACGCGATCTTCGACCCGAATTGCCCGTTTTGCCATTTGGCCTGGAAAGCTTTGCAGCCTTATGAGAAAGCCGGCTTGCAAGTGCGCTGGATACCCGTGGCTTATTTGACGGAAAGCTCGGCAGGCAAGGCGGCCGCCATTTTGGAAGCGAAAGACCGGGTTGCCGCTTTCCGCGAAAACGAGCAAAAATATAATCCGCAAAATCACGAGGGCGGGGTGCAGGCGCTGGCCAAACCCGGCGCGAGCACCTTGCAGCAATTGCAAGCCAATGCCGAGTTGATGCAAAAAATCGGCGCGTCGGGAACCCCCGCTTTGGTGTGGAAAGACAGCCAAGGCAAGGTGCATGTGAATGCAGGCATGCCTCGTTTGTCCGCGCTGCCCGCCATCACCGGCTTGCCCGAGCAGATCGAGACGGATGCGAGTCTGGCCCGGTTTCGCTAAGGCCGGAATAGGTTTGCGCGCTCCCCTTTGCTTGATCTGGTGCTGCGCACCGGATAAAGTGAGGGTTTACGGAGTGCGCGCGACGTGAAGTTGTTATTTTTTTTGTTCCTGGTTCTACTCGTTTATGTCCTGGTTTTCAAAAAACCCCAGGCCAGGCCGCGGCCGAATTTCCCCGGGCCGGGCAAGGGCGAGGATATGGTGCGTTGCGCCCAATGCGGGGTTCACTTGCCGCGCAGCGAAGGCGTGTTAAGCCAAGGCGAGTTTTATTGCAGCGATGAGCATCGCCGGCAGCACCAAGCCTCTTCGGCCGCTTCCGATTAAGTCGCGAGCCGGTAACTCGATTTTGCGGTTCGCTAGCCTGTCCCCAAGCGAATGAAAACACCGCCCGCTTTAGCGCGCTTCTTTACCTCCGAGGCGCTTCCCGCCGACCCCTACTGGCAGACGCTGCATTACTTCACCTTGTATCGCCTGACCGTCGCCGGAATCTTCGTCGTCAGTTTTGTGCTGTTCGGCGCAACCTTGACATATGGCGCTTCCGACCCCCAGTTGTTTTTCCTGGTGAGCATACTTTATGCGGCTTTTAGCTCCATAGCGACGTTGCTGGTATCGCGCCGCTGGCCCTATTTCGACCTGCAGTTGAGCTTGCAGGTGTTGACGGATATCGTTTTTATCACGGTGCTGATGTCCGCCAGCGGCGGCATCCGCAGCGGACTCGGGCTGTTGCTGGTGGTCACGCTGGCTGCGGCTGGCTTGACCGGGCGCGGCCGCATGGCGATATTCTATGCCGCTGTCGCCAGCCTGGCGGTTTTGGCGGAGCAAAGCTACCGCGTGACGGCCTTGGCCGAAGAGGCGGCCGGCTATATCCATACGGCCTTATTGAGCATCGTTTTTTTCGCCACGGCTTGGCTGGCGCATACCATGGCGTCCCGCACCAAGGCGAGCGAAAAGGTCGCGCGGGAAAAGGCGATCGATTTGGAAAACCAAGCCCAAGTGAATCAACTGGTCATCCAAGACATGGACGATGGCGTATTGGTGGTCGACGGGGATAACCGCGTGCATCAAGTGAATGCGATGGCCGCCGCTCTATTGGGGAAAGACCCGGCCGGCAGCGGCATGCGTTTGGACGACTATGCTCCCGCTGTTGCTGAACTGCTGGCGCGCTGGCGGCTCGATCCCGAGACGGCGAAAGTGTTGCGCATCGCGTCGACCGGGCGTTCCTTGCGGGTTCGCTTTGTCCCGGTCGGGCAAGGCGGGCAGCCCGGAGCAGTGATTTTCCTGAAAGATCAAGGCCGCGTCCAAGCTCAGGCGCAGCAATTCAAGCTGGCGGCGCTTGGCCGCTTGACGGCCAATATCGCCCACGAAATTCGCAATCCATTGAGCGCCATCAGTTATTCAAGCGAGCTTCTGCTCGAAGACGAAGAAACCCAGGCGAGCCAGTCGCGTTTGCTGCATATTATTCAGGACAATACGCGGCGCTTGGAAAAAATAGTTCAGGATGTTTTACAACTGAACCGGCGCGACCGCGCCCAGCCCGAGGCGGTCGACATGGAGGCGTTCGTCAATGAATTCGTCGAGGATTTCTGTCAAATCGAAAAAATCGGTTCCGACATTTTTAGTTTGGACATTGAAGAAGCCTGTGTCGTCTGCTTCGACCGCGCACACCTGAACCAAGTGCTGTGGAACCTGTGCCGCAACGCCTTGCGCTATTGCAGCGGACGGCCCGCGTCCATCCGCATCGCCTTGCGGCGCGTGGGGATGAAAAACTATGGGGTAGAATTGAATATGATAGACGACGGGCCTGGCGTCGAGGAATCCGACCGCGGGAAGCTGTTCGAACCCTTTTTTACCACCGCCAGCCAGGGTAGCGGCCTAGGCTTGTATGTGGCGAAGGAGATTTGCGAGGCCAACGGCGCAACGCTGGATTATCTGGCGGAAGGGCCGGGAGCGTGGTTCAAAGTGCTATGCAAGGGGGAGCCGTGTTGAACGAAGGCGTAAAGAAATCGGCAATGGATGCCGCCCAATCCGCCGTCAGGCGGCGCGTCCTGGTGGTGGACGATGAGACCGATATCCTGGAATTGCTGGAACTGACCTTATTGCGCATGGGGCTGGATGTGGAGCGGGCGGCTTCGGTGGCGGAAGCCAAGCAGCAGTTGCAAAGGGCGCCTGTCCAGCTCTGCCTGACGGACATGCGCCTGCCCGACGGCACCGGTTTGGAGTTGGTGCATCATATCGGCCAAAACTATCCTGCGCTTCCCGTAGCGGTCATTACCGCTTTCGGCAGTGCGGAAAACGCCGTGGCAACCTTAAAAGCCGGCGCCTTCGATTACTTGGCGAAGCCCGTGGCGCTGGAGCAGTTGCGCGCCTTGGTGCGGGCCGCCTTGCAGTTGCCGGGTTCTATCTCGGTTTGCGACGGCGAGACCTGTCCCTTGTTGGGCTATTCGGCGGCGATGGAGCAAGCGCGGGCCGTTATCGGGAAACTCTCGCGGAGCCAAGCGCCGGTCTACATCACGGGCGAGTCGGGCAGCGGTAAGGAATTGGCTGCGCGCATGATCCACGGCAATGGGGCGCGTAGCGCCAAACCGTTCGTGGCTGTCAATTGCGGCGCTATTCCGGAAAACCTGATGGAGAGCGAGTTTTTCGGCTATAAAAAAGGCGCGTTTACCGGCGCGGAGCAAGATCGCGACGGATTTTTCCAGGCAACCGAGGGCGGTACCTTGTTTCTCGACGAAGTGGCCGATCTGCCGATGTCGATGCAAGTCAAGTTGTTGCGTGCCATTCAGGAAAAGAAAGTGCGCAAGGTGGGTTCCACGCAGGAAGACCCGGTCGACGTGCGGATTATCAGCGCCACCCATCAGAATTTGGCCGAGTGCGTTGCGGCAGGGCGCTTCCGGCAAGATTTGTATTACCGCCTCAATGTCATCGAGCTGCGTATGCCCGCCCTGCGGGAGATGCGGGAAGACATCCCGGTGATCGCACGCTCCCTATTGCAGCGCTTGGCGGCGCAGATGGGCCAAGCGGCCCCGGAACTCGCGCCCGAGGCTTTGGACGTATTGGGGAATTACCATTTTCCCGGCAATGTGCGCGAACTGGAAAATATTTTGGAACGCGCCTTGGCGCTGAGCGCAGGGGGGCGCATCGAACGCGACGAGCTGCACATGGCGCCGGTTCAACTCGCGCAGGACGAACCCGTGGCGGCGGAGCGGCATGCACACCCCTCATCTCTGCCGGAATATCTCGATCAAGTGGAGAAGGCGGCGATTATGGATGCCCTGGAAAAGGCCCGTTACAATAAGACGGCTGCCGCCAAGCTGCTGGGCATTAGCTTCCGGGCCATGCGTTATCGCATGGAGCGCTTGGGTATTTTGTAAGCTCTGGGACTTGCGCCGCACGCCAGGCTGGCGATGGCTTCCGGTGCGGGGCGCGGCGTTTATTGCAATTTCTCCGGGCGGCCCGGCGGGGTTTTGCCAAAATTGTCGAACCGGTCGGGCTGAAAACCTGCCAGATATGATTAGCTTGCAACACTAACTTATTGATGTTAAGTTAGATAACATAAAATAATTGTGAGGATGGCGCTGTGCGCAGATCAATCGCTACTTGCCTTGCCCTTGCCCTGACAGCGGCCTCCCCGGCTGTTTTAGCGATCGGGATGGGAAAAATGACCGTGCTGTCGCCCTTGGGCGAGACGCTGAATGCCGAAATCGAATTGCAGGACATCGGATCGCTGGACATGTCCGCGCTGAAAGCCGCCGTGGCTCCGCTTTCCGCGTTTCAACAGACGAATCTCGAGCTTTCCCCGGCGCTGCGCACGGTGCAGTTGCACGTGGAGCAGAAAAACGGCAAAGCCTTTATTAAGCTGAGTTCGACCTTGCCCATTAACGCGCCTTTTCTCGATATGCTGGTGCAGTTGGAATGGCCGGCTGGCCGCCTGGTGCGCGAATACACGCTGCTTCTCGACCCTCCCGGATACCCTAAAGCGGACGACGTAACGCCGGTAAAATTGCCGACCATAGCGGACCGCCTGGTTGCGGAAACGGCGCCCGAGCCGCTTGCGCAAACCGCCGAGAACAAGGCGGCCGAGCCTGGCGAAGTCGCGGCGAAGCCCGAAGCCCCCGCGCAGCCTGAAGTTCCAGCCAAACCCTCGGTTCCCGCCAAGCTGAAAGAAGCGCCCGTCGCGACTAAACCCGCGCCGGCTTCTAAACCGGCTGCCGCTACGATCAAGGTGAAGCACGGCGATACTCTTTACGGCCTGGCCGGCCAAGCCAAAACGGACGAGGTGAGCCTGGAGGAGATGCTGGTTGCGCTTTACCAGGCCAACAAGCAGGCCTTCGCCGGCAATAATATGAACCGGCTGGTTGCCGGGAAAATCCTGACGGTGCCGCCTGCCGCCACGGCGGCGGCTATCGGCCAGACGGCGGCTTCCCACGAGATTCGCGCGCATGTCGCGGAATGGAATGCCTACCGCCAGAAGCTTGCGGCGGCGGCTGCCGAATCCAAGGCGGGGCAAATGTCTCCCGCACAAAAAACCGTGAGCGGCAAAATCACGACAGCGACCGATGTCGCTGCTCCAGCGGCGGCCAAGGACGTGCTGAAGCTCTCCAAGAGCGCGGCTGGCAAGGCTGACGGCGGGTACGGGCTGCAGGAAAAGATTCAGGCCCTGCAGGAAGATGCTGTAGCTCATGAAAAAACAATCAAGGAAGCGAACGCGCGCATCGCCGAACTGGAAAAATCCATCCAGGACATGCAGCGCCTGCTGGAAATCAAGAATAAAAACCTTGCCGCCTTAGCCCAGAAACCGGCCGCGGCCCCGCCAGCTAAGCCCGCGAGCGAAGTGAAAGCGAGTGAGCCGGCGCCGAAGCCGCAAGCGCTAGAACCCGCCAAGCCCAAGCTTGACACCGGCAAGCCGAAGCCTGAGGCCGCGAAGGCCAAGCCGGTGCCGAAACAGGAACAGCCGGAGTTGATCGACGTGCTGATGGGAACCCCGGCCTACCTGGGCGGGGCCGCTGCCGCTATCCTTCTACTGATCGTCGGCTTATTGGCGGGCCTGAGAAAATTGCGCGCGAAGCGCGCGGCGCATGCCGCAAGCGGGCCTGATACGGGCGAAATCGGCGCTACGGGCGGCCTGAGCACGGGGGGCGTGGTGAGCACCGATACCTCGTTCCTGACGGATTTCAGCCGTGCCGGTTTGGGAACAATAGACACCAACGAAGTCGATCCGATTGCCGAGGCGGAGGTTTATTTGGCTTATGGCCGCGATGGCCAAGCCGAGGACATCCTCAAGGAAGCGCGCGTTAAGGAACCTCAGCGTTACGAAATTCATCAGAAGCTGCTGGAAATTTATGCCGCGCGCAAGAGCGCCAAGGAGTTCGAGGCGATTGCCAGCGAGCTTTATCCTGCGCTGGAGGGGCAGCGTAGCCCCATGTGGAGCAAGGTGGCCAAGATGGGCCGCGATATCGACC
>JAIOJO010000418.1 GCA_019911985.1 Sulfuricellaceae bacterium
GCCGTGCGCACCGCCTGGGCCAAGTCGTTCTCCCCCGAAGCGCCGCCGGAGTTAATCATCCCCGCCCGCCCCATATAACAGTTCGCCACCTGGTAGCGCACCAAGTCGATGGGGTGCTCGCTGGTCAGCTCCGAGTACACCTTGGGATGTGTCTTGCCGAACTTGATGGCGGTATAGCCGCCATTGCCCTCCGCCTGCTTTTGCTTGACGATGTCCGCGCCGATGGTAGCCGCCAGGTGGTTGGCCTGGCCGGTGAGGTCGGCGGCGGTATGGTAGTCCACCCCGTCCTTCTTGAATCCTGGGTTGCGCAGATAAGCCCACAGCACGGTGGCCATGCCCAGTTCATGCGCTTGGGCGAAGGCCTCGCTGATTTCCTGGATCTGCCGCCGCGATTCCGGCGAGCCGTAATACACCGTCGCCCCCACCGCCACCGCGCCCATATCGAAAGCCTGATCGACGCTGGCGAATAGAGTCTGGTCGTATATCGCCGGGTAGGTCAGCATTTCGTTGTGATTGATTTTCACAATGAAGGGGATGCGGTGGGCGTACCGGCGCGCCACCGAAGCGAGTACGCCGAGCGTGGACGCGACCGCATTGCAACCGCCTTCGATGGCGAGCTTGACGATGTTTTCCGGGTCGAAATAAATCGGGTTGGGCGCGAAGGAAGCGCCGCCCGAATGCTCTACGCCCTGATCCACCGGCAGGATGGAAAGATAGCCGCTGCCCGCCAGCCGTCCGTGACCGAACAGGGTCTGCATGGCACGCAATACGCCGGGCTTGACGGCTTTAGCCGCAACCACGCGATCCACGTAATCGTTTCCCGGCAAGTGCAGCATTCCAGCGGGAATACCCGTGCAGCGGTAACTCAGCAGTTTTTCCGCATCGCTTCCGAGTAGATGAACAATATCGGTCATGGCTCTTTCCTCCTAGCTGTGGGGTTTTCCACTATAGCAAGGATTCCCGATTCCGCTACGGCGCCGCTTCCGGCAAACAGCGGACCAGCCGCTCTTCGGCCTGGGCCAGGCGGTTCACCAGCACCTTCAAGAAAGTTTTGTGAAAGACCTGCTGGCAAGCTTCCGACGCCTGGCGCAAGGAACGCGCGCGAATTTTAATCAGCACCGTGTCCTCCACGGTCGCGGCGCTCACCGGACGAGGCAAGCTCGGGTCGATGAAAGACATTTCGCCGAAACATTCGCC
>JAIOJO010000419.1 GCA_019911985.1 Sulfuricellaceae bacterium
GGCCAGGATTTCGGCGAGATAGACCTTGTTGTTGCACTTCAGGATGGAGTCCGGATCGTCGATCACCACCAGCCCCTCGGCGGCGGCTCGCCGCGAGAAGCGGTAGGTGTAGTGGTTGACGAAGGTGGTGTCGCGGGATGAACAGCGCGTCGAACTCGGTCAGCCTGCCGAAGTCCGCCCGGGTGATGAACTCCACGCGCATGCCCAGCTTCTGCGCCGCCTTCTCGAACTTCCGCATGGCCTTGGCGTTGGAGGCCGGCTCGGGATTGCCGGGGTCGTGCAGGATGGCCAGGTCGTAGCGCGGCGCGGCGCGTTTGCGCGCCTGCCGCCTGCGCCCCATGAAATACTCCGTTGTGGCTTGCAGCGCGAATTCCTGGTGCTGCGGCGGAATGTCGCTGGCGGCTATCGGCCGCACGCTATGGATGCGCCAATGAGGCCGCGGCGCTCGAATTCGGCGCGCAGCAGCGGGGCCTGCAACAGATTGAACAACTGCCGGCTCAGCGGGCCGTGGCGGCTCGCGACGTTGCGGCCAAAGTAAATGCTGAGATCGAAGGCGTCCGACTTGATCGGCGCCAGCGATTTTTGGATCAGCTCGTCCAGGTTTTCGGTCAGGTGCCGCACCAGGTTCTGGGATTGCATGTCCTCGAGGGTGTTGGCGCGAGGCAGCGGCTTATGCCCGCGCGCCTCGGCCAGCAGCGAGACGTAGTAGCCGAGGCTCTGGTAGCGGTAGGTTTTGCACAAGTTGAACACCCTGGCGTAGCGGTCGTTGCCATAAGCCGGATCGGTCAGGTAGGCCCGCGCCGGGACGACGGTCACGCCGGGAATGTCGAGCGGCCAGTCGTGCGGGTTATTGACCACGATCAGGATGTTCATGGCGTGCGCACGCGCTGTTGCCGGTTGCGCGGATGAATCACCAGCAGATTGGCGTCGTGGGTCACGATGCCCAACAGCACGGCGCCGAGCACGCGGTCGATATTGATCCAGTATTCGTGCGAGGGGCCGTAGGGATGGCGTCCGTAGGGATCGGCCACTAGCACGGTGCTTTTTTTTCGGTCATAACCGGCGATCACGACGAAGTGCCCGGCCGGCAAGCCGCGCACGTCGTCCGGCACGTCCTCCGGCCCGTATTCCCGCGCGGCGCGATACAGATAGGTTGAGCTTAAGCCCGTGACGATAGGCAGATTGCGGCGCAGCAGGCCGCGGATCAGGGGGCGGGAGAGATCGGTCAGGCGCAGCCGCCCGCCCAGGCTCAGAAACTCCAGATAGCCCTCGGTGACATGCTGCAGCCGGGCGTCTTTTTTGACCTCCCTCTGCCGCTGCAGGCGTTCGGCAATGTCCACGCCCGGTGCGAACCAGGTGGGGTCGAATACCGTCAGATTGTAGGTATAAATGGTGGCCTGGTAGCCTTGACGCAAAGCATCGCAGGCCAGAAAAATCGCGAAAGTGCCCCCGAATTCCATTTTCCGGGTGCGGCCGATAATCTCCGGTAGCCGCGCATCTTCGCCCCAGTAGCGGTAGATGGCATGCAGGCAGGTGGGGCCGCAGGTGGTTTCGTCCGGCTGCGGCAGCATGTCGACCGGCAAGCGCAGCGTGATCGGATGCACGGTCGGCCGCCTAGCGCTCCCACACCACGCGCAGCAGGTTCTCCTGCTCGTTGTAGTGGAATTCCATTTCGCCCTTGTAGGCATGATGCAAGGCCTCGCCGAGGCCGCGGGCGAGATGGATGTCGGTCGTGGTAATCAGGATGCCGCCGTCCTCATCTTCGATTTTGATGAGCCGCTTCAAGGGATGTTCCACCTTGGCTTTTTCCGCCTCGTTTTTTATCAGGTGCAGCAATTCCTCGCGGTGTTCCTGGAAAAAAGGCCCGCTAAGATGCACATAACCGGCAGGGAATTCATCGTGGATGCGGTGGCAGGCCGGACAGAGTTCCTCGTGAGCATGGGCCGGCTTGGCCGCCCATTGCCAGCGCCCCTCGTGATACACCGCGCCGCACTCCGGGCAAACCGTGGGTTCCGGCAGTTTGAGCTTGGATTTGTACGCGTCGTGCCGGTATTCCTGAACCAAGCGGTCGTGGCGGATAGGTTCGTAACCGGTGAATCGGGTTTTCATTTTGTTCTCCTTTGAGAATGAAATTAAGCAACTGCATTCCTCTAAATAAAACTATAGGCGAAGGTGTTGGATAAGTCGCGGGAACGGGTGGGTCGCGCTCAGAATGCGGCCCTGGCGTTCTATCTCCGCTCATCGCCAGCCGGGTGGCGCTGCCAGATTAGCGCGCCGTCGCGCCACACTTCGCGCACGCGGTGGAAAGGAATGCTGTGGCTCATGCCGTCCTCGTCGGCCAAGTCGAAGAAAGCGGGGTTGTCGGCGTCCCAAGCGATTTCGCGCAGATCGGTGTGCCGCACCTGGCCCGCCACGCGGTCCCAATAGCCGATCACGAAGCGGCTGCGGGCGAACTCCGCGTCCCAGCGGATGCGCGCGAGCAGCTCGTGGATCGGCGTCATCCCTTAATGCAGATCAGCGGCCGCAAGCGCGCCACCTTGCGCGCCAGCCCGGCTTGATCGGAGGCATCCACCACGGCGCCGACGTCCTTGTAGGCGAGCGGCGCTTCTTCCGCCACGCCGCGCCAGCTCGGGCTGCGGATCAGGATGCCGCGTGCCGCGAGCTCGTCGATCAGCGCGCGGCCGTGCCAGCGGCGCGTGGCTTCGTGGCGGCTCATGGCCCGCCCCGCGCCATGGCAGGCGGAGCCGAAGGCGCGCTCCTCGGTACCGGCGGACCCGGCCAGGATATATGAGGCCGTGCCCATGCTGCCGCCGATCAGCACCGG
Organism: Sulfuricellaceae bacterium; assembly: GCA_019911985.1. GTDB lineage: Bacteria > Pseudomonadota > Gammaproteobacteria > Burkholderiales > UBA9220 > JAIOJO01. The sequence goes on from JAIOJO010000419.1 coordinate 2,825, forward strand.
CTGCCCGGCTGCGGCGTATTCGCGCGGCAGCTCTGCATGCCCCGGCCCGAAGGCCCGCGTCGCCCCCTTGCGGTGGACGAAGAGGCGGCGCGCGCGGCCGTCCACGGTGTGCTGCTCTTCCTTGCAGGTGTTGTGCGAAACATCGTAGAGCAGCGGCAGATGCGCGCCGGGAAACACCTCGGCGAAGGCGTGCCGCGTCAGATGGGTGAGTATCTGCCGGTTGGCCAGCGCGCAGTTGATGCCCGCGCGCATCGCGCCGAGATAGCGCTGGCCGAGAGCCGATTTCAGCGGCGCGCAAGCCAGTTCCCGGTCGGGCAGCGCGATACCCGCCGCCGGGGCCGCGATCACCATCTCGCGCAGATAGTCGGTGCCGATCTGGTGGCCTAGGCCGCGCGAGCCACAATGGATACTCACCATCACGTCGCCAACCGCGAGACCGAAGGCATGGGCGGCGGCCTCGTCGAAGAGTTCGTCCACCACCTGCACTTCGAGGTAGTGGTTGCCCGATCCCAGCGTACCCATTTCGTCGCGCTGGCGCTTCTTGGCTTGCTCGGAAACCGCGGCGGGATCGGCCCCGGCGACGCAGCCGTGTTCCTCGATATGCGCGAGGTCGGCCTCCGTGCCGTAGCCTTCCTTTACCGCCCAGCGCGCGCCGCCTTCGAGCATCGCCGCCATCCCCGCGGTATCGAGGCGGATGCCTCCGGTGCTGCCGACCCCGGCGGGGATGCGGGCATACAGCACGTCGGCGAGGCGCGCCTTGGCCGCTTCGATGCTGGCGAGCTTCAGGCCCGTATGCAGCGTGCGCACGCCGCAGGAGATGTCGAAACCGACACCGCCCGCCGACACCACGCCACCCTCGCTGGGATCGAAGGCGGCGACGCCTCCGATGGGGAAGCCGTAGCCCCAGTGGGCATCGGGCATGGCATACGAGGCCGCAACAATGCCCGGCAGACCGGCGACGTTGGCCATCTGCTCGCGCACTTTCTCGTCCATCGCCCCGACCAGCGCGCGCGAGGCGAAAATCACGCCCGGCACGCGCATGGCGCCGGTCTTGGGCAATTCCCACTCGAACTCGCCGCGCTGCTTCAATTGATTCAAGTCCATGATGCCCTCACACGTCCACGACACATTGCGCCAGCCACCGGCCGTCCGGTTCGCGCCGCACCGCCAGTTCGCAAAACGAGGCGCCCTTGACCTCGGCCGCGGGCCGGTGGCGCGCCACATCCACCGTCTCGCCCCAGGCGTTTGCCCGCAAATGCTGGTTTTCGATGCTCACTTCGAAGCGCGAGAACAGCATGCGGCGCGTAGCCATCTCGTAGACCAGCGCGTTGAGCCAATCCGCCAGCAGCAACTCCTGATCCGGCGCCGCGCATTCGATGCTCACCGCCTCGCGCGCTTCTACCCGCGCCGGATCGCAAATCGCCGCCGTCATCGCCATCGCCGCCCCGGCGAAAGCCTCGGCCAGCGTAGCGCCGCGGCCGCGAACGCCGATGTCGGCCTCGTGAGAGAACATTTCCCAGCTCATCGTGGGCGCGGATGGAAGCACCGTCTTTCCTTGTGAAATGCTTGCTTTATGATAGTAGCAGGTGGCGCGAAGTTGACTTTCGTTCGCGCAAGCGGATAGTCACGCAGTCAAATACTTTGCGATTGGAACCTGTTCGGATGCGGCTGCCGTGTTGGTACACACGGACTATGATCTATGCAATAATTCAGCCGGGATTTCAGATACATACAACCATGAAAAAATTATTGCGGCGAGCTTCCGGTTTTGCATTGCTCAGCTTGATATCGGCTTTTATTCTGAGCCAGGGCCATGAGGTATCGCCGTTACTGTTAATAAACAGCGCGTTTGGCGCCGAAAAGCCTCCCATCATTATTGCCCATGTCGCGCCCACCACCGGACGCTTTGCTTTGCATTCCGAAGCCGATCGCCGCGGCGCCGAGATGGTGATCGATGAATTCAACGCTCACGGCGGTGTTTTGGGGCGCGAAATCGTTCTTGTGTCGCGCAACCCCACCTTGGATAAAAACCATGCAGCCCAGGTTGCCGAAGACCTCATCAGCCGGAATAAAGTGGGATTCTTGCTGGGCGCCATCGACTCTGGAGTCGCTGCGAGCATGTCCGCCGTCTGCCAGAAGCACGGCGTCATCTTTATCAACACCAACTCTTCGTCGCCGACGGAATCCGTCGAAAATGCACATCGCACGAAGTTTGTCTTCGATGCCAGCGGAGCCAACTTTAACCGCGCTCTCCTCAAGTACGCTTTGGCGAAACGCAAATCCAAGCGGGTTTTGCTGCTGACGGAGGACAACGCATGGGGTCATAGCAGCGCCGCCGCCTCGCGGGCCTACATTGTGGAAAACGGCGGCACGGTCGTCGGTGAAGTCGTCGTGCCCGAAAC
>JAIOJO010000420.1 GCA_019911985.1 Sulfuricellaceae bacterium
GATTTAAATACCCGCGCAGCGTTGTTGCATGTTTTCGGCGATTTACTCGGCTCCGTGGCCGCACTCATTGCCGGTGCCGTTATTTATTTTACCGGGTGGCTGCCTATCGACCCGCTTTTGTCGCTGGTTGTGTCCCTGCTTATCCTGTTCTCTTCCTTACGCTTATTGCGCGAAGCCCTGCATGTGCTGATGGAGGGCGTGCCTTCCGGCATTCATTTAGAGGAAGTAGGGCAGGCAATGGCACGGCTGGAGGGAGTGAATTCCATACATGACCTGCATATCTGGTCCTTATCCAGCGGAAAAGTGGCGCTGTCGGCGCATACCGTGATCGGCGACATGCAGGATTGGACACAGTTACTGGAAAGGATGCGCTCGATGTTGCATGATCGATTCGACATAGATCATATTACCTTGCAACCGGAGATAAGTAGAACGCCATACAGCGAAAGGTTTATTGAAATCCATCCCGAGTAAGGAAGGGGACTCGCCTGGCTGCTCAGTGTTTACATGCGTTCAACGTACTCGCCGGAATCGGTGTTCACCTTGATTTTTTCGCCCTCATTGACGAAAGGCGGAACCATAACCGTCAAGCCGGTATCGGTTTTGGCCGGTTTGAACGAAGCAACGGCGGTAGAGCCCTTCATTTGGGGATCGGTTTCAACGACGGTTAGTACTACCGTTTGAGGCAATTGCAGGCCAATGGGGCGATCAAGATAGAAATTGACGCAAACATCGATATTAGGCAAAAGATATTCAAGTTGCCCCTCTAAGAACTCGGCTGGAAGGCTTAATTGCTCATAGTTTTCTTTATCCATGAAAATATGACTATCGCCTTCGGCGTATAGATATTGCATATTGCGGGGTTCGACAAATGCCTGTTCGACTTTCTCATCGGTACGGAAACGCTGATTGAGCTTGGTTCCGATTTCCACGTCCTTCATTTCGACTTGCATGTAAGCGCCGCCGCGGCCGCCAACATGCACGTGATAGGATTTTAGAACACGCCAGACGCGCTTATCGAATTCAATAAGATGTCCAACCCGGATTTCTGTTGCAAGCACTGTTGCCATGCAGCTACCCTAAAAAATTCACGCGGAAAGATTAACACCGAAGCGGCGAAACCTTCCACCCAATAACATGCTTATTATACCGTTGCTAAGCGCCTAGGAACCCGATATGCAAATACCTTTTACAACCGAGTGCCAGCTTTGCCCGCGCCTATCCAATTTTCTGGCTGACGTAAAACGACAACACCCGGATTATTATGCTAAACCCGTCCCTTCCTTCGGATGCGAGAATCCAAAGCTTCTGATTGTCGGCCTTGCCCCCGGAATGCATGGAGCCAACCGAACGGGCCGCCCATTCACGGGTGACTATGCCGGCATCCTCTTATATAAGACCTTGCATAAATTCGGCTTCGCCAGCAAAAACGAATCGATTCAAGCTAATGACGGCTTGGAGTTGCTCGGCTGTCGCATCACCAATGCCGT
>JAIOJO010000421.1 GCA_019911985.1 Sulfuricellaceae bacterium
GCCCACCATATGACCGCCCCCTGCGAGGATGGCGAAGGGGCGGCGCGTTGCATGAAAAACGCTTTGCGCAATGCCGGTTTGAACGCCGATCAGGTCGATTACATCAATGCACACGGCACCTCGACGCCGCTGGGCGACTTAGCCGAAACCATGGCGGTCAAACGCTGCTTTGGCGATTATGCGAAGAAAGTGGCCGTCAGTTCCACCAAATCCATGACAGGCCATCTGCTGGGCGCGGCGGGAGGCGTTGAGGCGGTGTTTTCAGCGCTGGCCATATACCATCAGATTGCGCCGCCGACGATTAATTTGTTTGAGCAAGACCCTCAGTGCGATCTGGACTATGTGCCGAATCAAGCGCGATCCATGAAGATCGACGCAGCATTGTCGAACTCGTTCGGATTCGGCGGCACCAATGGAACATTGGTATTTTGCAAAGTTTGATTATGTAAGCCTAAGCCGGGCACCGGATCGCCGCCGCCCGGCTTCTTCTCTCATAGGCGCGCGCCGATTCGGCTGCGGGTTTCCCTGCCAATTTCGTCAATTCGACTGAAACTCTATGACGCCTGCTTTGGCCCTGATTAACGGAAAAGCAGACCCGTGTATCAGCCCCCTGGACCGCGCGGCGATGTACGGCGATGGCGTGTTTCGCACCCTGAAAATGCTGTCGGGAAAGCCGCTGGCATGGGATATCCATTACCGAAAACTCGCTTCGGACTGCGCTGCGCTGTTCCTGCCTTGTCCTACGGAAGCCGAATTCATCAACGATATCCAATGCTTGTTCGCAGCCCATGGCGATGGCGTGATTAAACTCGTGATTAGTCGCGGCGTCGGCCAACGAGGTTACGCCCAGCCCGATCCGCTGATACCGACCCGGATGGCGATACATTCACCCTTGCCGATTTATCCGGCCGATTATGCCGTTAACGGGGTCAAGGTGCGTGTATGCGATTTGCGCTTGTCTGCACAGCCCCTTTTGGCTGGGATCAAGCATCTTAATCGACTGGAAAATGTTTTGGCACGGCTTGAGTGGGACGATCCCGATATTGCGGAGGGGCTTTTACTGGACGCCGGTGGAAGCGTTGTTGAAGGCACGATGAGCAACCTGTTTGCTTATGCCGGAGGCGAATTGTTTACCCCGGACCTAAGCTGTTGCGGAGTGGCCGGAGTGCAGCGCGAACGCATCATGTTCTTGGCAGAGACCCTAGGCATTAAGCTTGTCGTCGGATCGCTGAAAGTAGAGTCCTTGTTGGCAGCGCAAGAGCTATTTCTGTGCAACAGCGTGATCGATATATGGCCGATACGCCAACTTCAGGAGAAAATATGGGCGCCGGGCCATTTGACCCATCAACTTCGCGAGATGTTACGAAAACTCGATGATTAAGCCACTGAAGTCGCTCGCCCTGATTCTCTTGGTGCTCGCCGTGGGCGGCGGGGCCTGGCTGTACCGCTATGCCAACCAGACCCTTCCGTTGCCGTCGCAGCCCTTTGAATTCGAACTTAAGCCGGGCGGCAGCTTGCGCAGCGTTGCACGGCAGTTGAGCGATGCCCATTTATTGCCCGAGGCATGGAGTTTTGTTGTCCTGGCCCGTCTTTTAGGCAAGCAAAGCGAAATCAAGGCCGGTAATTACCAGTTGCAAGAAAGCCTGAGTCCCCTGGCCCTGGTGCAGAAAATCACCAAGGGCGATGTCAGCCAATATGAAATCCGCTTTATCGAGGGTTGGACGTTTCGGCAAATGCGCAACGAACTGGATCGGCAGGATGGCATTACCCATGAAACTGCCGGCCTGAGCGACAGCGAAGTGCTGAAATTGGTGGGGGCCGATGAAGGGCATGCCGAAGGCTTGTTTTTCCCCGATAGCTACTATTTCAATCGCGGCAGCAGTGACGTGAGCATTCTTAAGCGATCCTACAAGACCATGCAGCGGCATTTGGCATACGCGTGGGCCGAACGGGATACCTCCGTCCCCTATGCCTCGCCCTACGAGGCCCTCATCATGGCATCGATAGTGGAGAAGGAGACTGGGCAGTCCAGCGAACGGCCGATGATTGCCGCCGTTTTCGTCAACCGTTTGCGTATTGGCATGCGTTTGCAAACCGACCCTACGGTTATTTACGGGCTGGGCGAAAAGTATGACGGAAATATTCACAAGCGCGATCTGCAGACCGATACGGCCTACAATACATACACCCGCGCCGGGCTCCCTCCCTCGCCGATTGCGATGCCTGGCTCTGGATCGATTCAGGCGGCTTTGCATCCGGCCCAATCCAAGGCGTTTTATTTCGTTGCCAAAGGGAATGGCAGCCACCAATTTTCCGAAACCCTGGCAGAGCATAACCGAGCCGTGTTTCGTTACCAAAAAAGTAAATAAGATAATCGGGGGCGTTCGTTGAGCGTAACAAAACCAGGTAAATTCATTACCCTAGAGGGAATTGACGGCGCAGGCAAGAGTACTCATCTCGCCTGGCTGGAACAACGCGTGCGCGCGGCCGGTGCGGAAGTCGTGATGACCCGCGAGCCGGGCGGAACTCCCCTGGGCGAGCAATTGCGTGAAATTTTGCTGCATCAGTCCATGCATTTGGAAACCGAAGCGCTACTGATGTTCGCCGCGCGCCGGGAGCACCTGGACAAAGTGATACAACCCGCCCTCGACCGCGGAGCCTGGGTGATCTCCGACCGTTTTAGCGACGCCAGCTTTGCCTATCAGGGTGGAGGAAGAGGCCTGCCGGAGCAGAAGCTGGAACAATTGGAACAGTGGGTGCATCCGGCGCTTCAACCCGATTTAACCCTGTTATTCGACGTGAGCTTGGAAACCAGCCGGCAACGGCTTGCCGCTAATGCGTCCCTCGACCGTTTTGAGCAAGAGCAGCAGGATTTCTTTCAGCGCGTACGCCGCGCCTATCTGGCGCGGGCCGCCCAGTACCCGAAGCGGATACGGGTCATCGATGGCGCCCGTTCGATAGAGGCTATACGGGTCGAGTTGGAGGCACTCATTACGCCATGGCTGAGTTGACGCCGTTGCTTCCCTGGCAGCAAGCACTGTGGTCGAAACAAATGGCGGCGCGGTCGCGCCTGCATCACGCCATATTGCTGCATGGCCGCCGCGGCAGCGGTAAACTGGAGTTCGCACGCACCTTAGCCAAGGCGCTCTTATGCGAAACGCCCACGGTGGAGAACCTCCCCTGTGGAAAATGTGTTGCCTGCAACTGGTTTGAACAGGGTTCGCACCCGGATTTTCGCCAGATTTCTCCCGAGTCGGCCAGCCAAGCGGAGCTTGACGATAAATCCGGAGAAAAAAAATCGAGCAAGTTCATCAATGTTGCCGAGGTACGCGAACTTAAAGAGTTCGTCATGTTGTCCACCCATCGCAACGGAAGCCGTGTCGTCTTGATTCATCCGGCAGAAAGCATGAACACTCAAGCGGCCAACGCCTTATTGAAAACACTGGAAGAGCCGAGTCCGAATACCTTTTTCATCTTGGTCAGCCATCAAACCCAGCATTTGTTAGCGACAATCCGCAGCCGTTGCCAAAAAGTCGGCATGCCGCTACCGGATAAGGAACAAGCCGGCCTATGGCTACGGCAACAGGGCGTGGCCGCGCCGGAAATGATTTTATCCCAGGCGGGATACATGCCGTTCGAGGCCCTGCGGCTGAGCGATGAGGCGTATCAACAGCGCCGGCGGGGCCTGCTCGACCAGCTTAGCCGTCCGCTGGACATGAACCCCTTGGCCGTGGCCGAAAACCTGAAGGATGAAAATTTAACGTGGATTCTCGATTGGCTGCAAAAATGGACCTACGACCTGATCGCCAGCCGGCTAAGCGGACGAATCCAGTTTCAAGCCGATTACGCGCAGACCTTGCAAGTCCTGGCTAAAACCGCTAGCTTAGCGAAACTTCTGAGCTTTCAGCGCGAGTTGATATCGCTGCAGCGTGTAGTGAATCACCCCTTGAATCCCCAACTGTTGCTGGAGCAGCTTTTCCTGGACTATATCCGACTGGAGTGGAATCGCTAAGCCCATGGACGACGAACTAAAAATTCCGGCGCAGCGCCCCGGCGTGCTGTCGCTCAGCATCAAGGAGCGCCCCGCTTTGTATGCCGCTTACATGCCCTACCTGAAGGGCGGCGGAATATTTATTCCTACGAACAAGTCCTACAAGCTGGGCGATGAAGTTTTCATGCTGCTGAGTTTGATGGACGACCCCAGCAAGCTGGCTGTGGCAGGGAATGTCGTGTGGATTACTCCGGCAGGCGCCCAAGGCAGCAAATCCCAGGGAATAGGCGTGCAATTCAGCGACAATGAAGGCGGCGTTGCGGCGCGCAATAAAATCGAAGGACTGCTCGGCGGAACGCTCAATTCCAGCCGTCCGACCCATACCATGTAATGTCCGGCGTTCTCGCCGGTCTCTTTGTGCTCTTCATTTATGATACTTATCGACTCCCATTGCCATCTCGATTTTCCCGACCTTTCCGTCAAGCAGGATGAAATTTTAGCCAACATGAAGCAACAGCAGGTGGCTTATGCCTTATGCGTGGCGGTTAATCTTGAGGATTTTCCACGTGTGCTTGCTTTAGCGGAGAGTCACGACAATCTCTTCGCTTCTGTGGGCGTGCATCCCGATTATGAGGATATTGAAGAACCTACGGTCGAACGCCTGGCCGAATTGGCGCGCCATCCCAAAGTAATCGCCATCGGTGAAACCGGATTGGATTATTTCCGCCTCAGCGGTGATTTGGAGTGGCAGCGGCAACGCTTTCGCAATCACATCCGGGCGGCGAAGCAATGCGGTAAACCGCTCATTATTCACACGCGTGAAGCGGCAGAGGACACCTTGCGCATCATGGAAGAGGAGGGCGCGTCTCAAGTTGGCGGTGTGATGCACTGCTTTACGGAAAGCTGGGATGTGGCGCAAAGGGCGATGGCCATGAATTTTCTGATTTCCTTTTCCGGCATCGTGACCTTCAAAAAAGCGACGAATGTACAAGACGTAGCCCGCCTGGTTCCGCTGGACCGGCTTTTAGTGGAAACCGATTCCCCCTATCTGGCACCCGCGCCCCATCGCGGAAAAGTAAACCAACCCGCATTTGTTCGCCATGTGGCGGAAGAAATCGCCAAGCTGAAAGAAATCGATCTTGCAACCGTGGCGCTGAGCACGTCGAATAATTTTACCCGCTTGTTTAAGTTAGACGAAATTATCCAATGTCAATTGTAAGAATATTCGTTCAATAAATTGAAAAACATAGTATTCGTATGTTTCATATTGTTTTCGCTATTGGCCCAGGCGGGTTCTTTCGACGATATGTTTATTGCGGTCAAGAACGATGACAGCGGTACTGTGCAAGAACTTCTGGCCAAGGGTTTCGATCCCAATGCAAGCGATGAAGAAGGCGATACCCTTTTGATGCTCGCCGCGCGCGAAGGGAACCCAGCCGTAAGCCAAAAATTAATAGCAGCCGGAGCCGACCTAAACCGTCAAAATAGTTTAGGCGAGACAGCTTTGATGCTGGCCGCTTATAAAGGGCATTTGGCGGTAGCCCAACTCCTGCTGGACAAAGGAGCAAGCTTGCGCGGGGCACGGTGGAATGCGTTGCTATACGCTATTCTCGGCAAAAACGATGACATTGTGCATTTGCTAATGGCGCATGGCGCAGATGCCAACGCCCATTTGGAAAATGAGACCACAGCCTTGATGCTGGCGGCTAAAGGCGGATCGGTCGAAGTTGTCCAAAACTTGCTGAAGCATCATGCCCAGGTAGACGCCAGAAACGATGAGCAAAAAACCGCTTACGATTGGGCCATGGCAGCCGGCAACACGGATATTGCCGATATATTGGTACTAGCCTCGGCAAGAAAGGCCAGGCTGCTTCGTGCGGTGGCCGCAGGCGAGATCAATGCTGTCAGGGATATCCTTAAAAAGGGTGTAAGTCCAAACGAAACCGATGTGGATGGCGAAACGCCGCTTAACTTGGCTATTCATGCCAGGCATGCAGACATCGTCTCATTATTGCTGTCGGCGGGCGCTAACCCTCGGCAAGCAGACGTGGAAGGCGATACACCACTCATGGCGGCCGCTTTCACCGGCGATACGTCTATCCTGCAACGCCTCTTGGATGAGGGCGTTCCCATCAATAGCCCCGGCGTCAACGCCCTCATGTATGCCGCCGCTAATGGGCAGAATGGCGCTTTGTCCTTATTGCTGGCGCGTGGCGCAAAAGTTAACGCCCAAACCGAAGATGGAACGAGCGCTCTTATGCTGGCGGCCCGTAACGGCAACTTGGAGGCCGTCAAAATTTTGCTTGAGAATCACGCCGATGTTCACCTGCGGAGCAAAAATAATAAAACCGCGCGGGCTTGGGCTATCTCCGCCGGCAACAGCGAGATAGCCGAATTTTTAGCGGAAAAGGAACTCGGTGGGCTGGTGCGCGAGTGGTTTGCATGGTTTGACCGGAAAGACGACGTGGCTTTGTTTCTGAAGCATTTGGCCGATAGCGAACTCGATATCGAATTGCCTGGGCAAACCATTCACAGCCAGTCTGAATTTAGTGCCTGGTATCAAAAGATTCGGGAACTCATCGACTATCAGCATAACGACCTGCTGAATGTGCATATCCAGAAAGCGGCCGGAGAAACCTATGGGATCGATATTGGCTTGAAATGGAACGCAGTAAGCTATCAGAAAGAAATTCTAGAGCACTACGCCAAGCAACACTGGGACGTGGAGGCCAACCCAGAAGGCGTGTGGAAAATACATAAAATGGTGGTGACTTATACTGAGCCGAGCCCATAAATCGCTCGGCGGCGCCTATGCTTTTATCCGGCTGGATCCACTTCTTTCAAGAGCGCTGCGGAAGTCCACTGTTCCGATCACCGCCCTTGAATTATCAGGCTAGTTGTTCGCGTGTCAGCAAGAAAACGTGCTCATCCCCGCCGTGGGTGTCCAGCCAAATGAATTCGAGATCGGGATAGGCCAGTTCCACTTCCAGGCGATTATGGCCGACTTCCACGATCAACAAGCCGTGTTCGTTGAGGTGGTTTTTGGCTTCGCGCAGGATTACGCGGATGTGATCCAAGCCGTCTTCCCCGCTGGCCAAGGCGATGCGCGGTTCGTGCAGGTATTCGACCGGCAAGGTTTCCATCGAGGGTTTGTTGACATAGGGCGGATTGCTTACGATCAGGTCGTAGCGTTTACCGGCTAGAGCCGCGAACATGTCGGACTTAATCAGTTGTATCTGGCCGGCCAAGCCGTAATCGCCGACGTTGATATGCGCCACGTCGAGGGCGTCCTGCGAAATATCGATTGCATCGACTTCCGCATAAGAAAAAGCCAGGGCCATCAATACGGCCAGGCAACCGCTGCCGGTGCACATGTCCAAGGCACTCCCGACGCGGGCTGGGTCTTTAATCCACGGCGACAACTGATGTTGCAGCAGTTCGGCGATAAACGAGCGCGGCACGAGAACCCGCTCGTCGACAAAAAATTTGTATTCTCCCAGCCAGGCTTCATGGGTAAGGTAAGAGGCGGGAACGCGCTCCTTAAGACGCCGTTCGATCATGCCTAGCGCGGCGGAGCGTTCGCTGCCGGTGAGGCGGGCATCGAGATAGGGCTCCAGCGTATCGGGCGCCAGATGCAGGGCATACAGAATCAAATAGGCCGCTTCGTCATGGGCGTTGTCGGTGCCGTGGCCGAAAAACAAGCCGGCCTCGTTGAAGCGGCTGATGGAGAAGCGCAGCAGGTCGCGCAACGTGCGCAGTTGGTTTTGGGCTTCACTGAATAGCTGTTCCATAGCGATCCTTGCTGGGTCAGGTGAGGAGGTTGATCAGAGTATGCCGGTAAATGGCGCTGAGCGGCTCGATATCGGCCACCGCGACGCACTCGTCTATTTTGTGGATCGTGGCGTTGACCGGCCCGATTTCCACCACTTGTGGGCAGATGTCGGCGATAAAGCGCCCGTCCGAGGTGCCGCCCGACGTGGAAAGCTCGGTATCGGCGCCGGTAACCGATTTTATCGCACGGCTGAGCGCCTCTACCAGCGGCCCCTTGGGGGTCAGGAAAGGTTTGCCGGAAAGCGACCAGGCCAAGTTGTAGTTCAGGCCATGGCGGTCGAGAATGGCATGGACTTGCTCTTTCAGGTCCTCAACGGTGCTGGCGGTGGAGAAACGGAAATTGAAGTCGATTTTGACCTCGCCCGGTATCACGTTGCTGGCGCCGGTGCCGCCGTGGATGTTGGATATTTGCCAAGTGGTCGGCGGAAAATATTCGTTGCCGGCATCCCAGGCCGTATTCGCCAATTCGGCGATGGCCGGAGCGGCAAGATGGATCGGGTTTTTCGCCAGGTGAGGGTAGGCGATGTGTCCTTGCACGCCCTTAACCGTCAAGGCGCCCGAGAGCGAGCCGCGCCGCCCGTTTTTAAGCGTATCCCCGAGGCGCGCTGTGCTGGTGGGTTCCCCGACTATGCAGTAATCCAGCCATTCCTTGCGGCCCTTTAGCGTTTCCACTACTTTCACCGTGCCCTCCGTGGCGATGCCTTCCTCGTCGGAGGTGATCAACAGGGCGATGGAGCCTTTCGGCTGCGGATATTCCGCCAGAAAGCCTTCGATGGCGGTAATAAAGGCCGCCAGCGAGGTTTTCATATCTGCCGCGCCGCGGGCGTAAAGCATGCCGTCGCGGATTGCCGGAACAAAGGGGTCGCTGCCCCATTTTTCCAGCGGTCCCGTCGGCACGACATCGGTATGACCGGCAAAACACAGTAGCGGGCCTTCCGTCCCCAGGCGTGCCCAGAGATTGTCCACCTCGCCGAAGCGCATGGGTTCGATACGGAAGCCGAGCTTTTGCAGGCGTTCCGCCAGAAGCCCCTGGCAACCGCTGTCCTCTGGGGTAACGGAGCGGCGCGTAAGCAAGTCTAGCGTGAGTTCGAGGGTCGGGGTCATGAATGATTTCTATGAAGGTTGGGCGTCGATGCCGAAGAGGGCGCGATAGGCGGCTTCGTCGAAGCCGACCTGGAGAACTCCATCGAACTCCAGCACGGGCCGCTTGATCAGGCTGGTTTTCTCCAGCATCAGCGCCAGCGCGGCGGCTTCGCCGGTAATGGAAAGGCGCGTATCTTCAGTCAGTTGGCGCCAGGTCGTGCCTTTGCGGTTGAGGAGTTTTTCCCAACCCACTTGCTCCATCCATTTTTTCAGCGTGGCTTCATCCAAGCCGTTCTTGCGGAAGTCGTGGAAGGAGATGTCTAGACGCTGTGCCGCCAGCCAGGCACGGGCTTTTTTTACCGTATCGCAATTGGCGATGCCGTAGAGTTTCATGGGAGTTCCCGTTGTTGCACTTTGCGCGATTTTAAACCTAAAAGCCCTGCAAAATAGCTAATCTGTAAAAAGAGCCCGGAGAATTGCGGTATCGTCATGGGTAGGAAATTTGAGAAAGACTGTTCATACAGGCATAAAAATCCGCGGTTTTTGCGCAGAACGCCTCAACTGAACCAGTTTTCCACCTTCAAACCCTTAAAGCCGCTGTAGTCAGCCGTATTCCGGGACACCAGGATTAGATTGTTGGCTTGAGCAATGGCAGCGATTTGTCCATCCGCGAAAGACGGGGTTAGGCCCAAATTGGCGAGGCGAGCACGTTCGTTTGCATGCCAGGCCGCAGCATTTTGCTCGTATGGAAGGATAGGGAGAGCGGCCGAAGCCAGGCGTTCCAGATAGTTTCCGATAATCTGCTTCTTGCGGCCGTCCGGCAGTCGTTCGTAGCCATAACGCAATTCATGCCACACGACAGCGGCGGTGGCACATTGCTCGTTGTGGCTCAGCAACCCATCCATCACACCGGGATTAGGCATAGGTTTCAGAGGTTCCGATAGGATATTGCTGTCGAGGAGATAGCTCAGCTTTCCCATTCGAATTCCCGACCGCTATCCTGGTCTCGCAGGCCTGCAAAATCTTCATCGCTGAACGGCATTTTGTCGAGGCGGTGGGTACGGCGGAAATCCTCGATGGACGTCCAAAGGTCGGCTTTCTCATGGCCGAGCAGTTGTTGATAGTCCGCTTCCGAAATAAGCACGGCGACAGCTTTGCCGCGGCGGGTAAGCCGGGCGGGTTGGCCTTGTTCGACTTCGTGAACGATACTAGCGAGATGATGCCGTGCATCGGCAATTGAATATTGTTTGTCCATGACGGCGCCTAGATGGCTATTAATATGGCTATATTAGAGTTCGGTGTGCGCTACGTCAAGATTCGCGGCAAAAGCATGGAAGATTGGTGTTTCAATCCTGAAGTGCACTATCCACGTTGAGTTGCAGCCAATATTCCAGCAGCGCCAAGTGCCACAGCTTGCTTCCCTGGATACGGGTGAAATAGGCTTCTGGCGAAGCCAGCAGTTTATCCACATAGAAACGCTGGAACAGGCCGCGCTTGCGGCATGCCTCGGAATTGAGGATGGAGCGCATGAATTCGAGGAAATCTCCGCGCACGTATTTCAGAGCCGGAACGGGGAAATAGCCCTTGGGCCGGTCGATCACGCTGTCCGGCAGTAGGCCGCGAGCAAGCGCCTTGAGCGGGAATTTTCCGCCTTCCTTGAGGCGCAGGCTGGGCGGCATGCGCGCCGCTAATTCAACCAGTTCATGGTCGAGGAAAGGCACTCGCGCCTCCAGTCCCCATGCCATGGTCATGTTGTCCACCCGCTTTACCGGGTCGTCGACAACCAGCGTGGTCACGTCGAAGCGCAACACCTGATCGAGGAAGCCGTCGGCCTGGGGCTTGGCGAGCTCGCGCGCCACCAGTTCCGAGGTCACGTCCGGTACGTGGTAGGCTGGGGCGACAGTTTGCAGGTATTCCTCGTGGTCGCGGTCGAAATAGTTCTGGGCGAAGCGCTCCAGCGGCGTGCCGCTGGATTCGTCCATACGCGGATACCAGAAATAGCCGCCGAACACCTCATCCGCTCCCTGGCCGGAAAGCACGACCTTCACTTCTTCCGCGACTTTTTCACCCAATAGGTAAAAGGCTATCGCATCTTGCCCCACCATCGGTTCCGCCATATTGGCGACCGCCTCCGGTAAGCGCTTTAGCACCTCCGAGTTGGGGATGGAGTACTTGTGATGGCGGGTATGGAAACGCGCCACTACTTGGTCGGAATATTCGAATTCGTCGGCGCGCTCCGCCCCTTGGCCGAGATCCTCGAATCCCACCGAGAAGGTGAGCAGGTTCTCCACGCCCTGCTGCGCCATCAAGCCCACCAGCAAGCTCGAATCCAGCCCGCCGGAGAGCAATACGCCCACCGGCACGTCGGCCGCTAGGCGATGGCGGTCGATGGCACGGGCCATGACGAGGCGCGTCGCGGCTAGCCAGTCGTCTTCCGACACGCTTTGCTGGGGGCGGGTGGCATCGAGAGTCCAATAGATTTTCTGGTTGAACGTGCCGTCCTTGGCGATGGTCATGGTGCTGGCCGGAGGCAGCTTTTTCACGCCGTTGAGGATGGTGCGCGGGGCGGGCACCACGGCGTGCAGCGTGAAGTGATGGTGCAAGGCAATCGGGTCGAGGCTGGTATCCACGCCGCCGGCGGCGATCAGGGCCTGGGTATTGGAGGCGAAGCGCAGCCTAGGGCCGTCCAGATTGTAATAGAGGGGCTTGATGCCGAAGCGGTCGCGGGCCAAAAACAGGCTGCCGTAGCGCATGTCCCATATCGCGAAGGCGAACATGCCGTAGAAGCGCTCCACGCATTTTTCGCCCCAGGCATGGTAGGCCTTGAGGATGACCTCGCTGTCGCCTTCCGAGAAGAAGGCGTAGCCCATTTCAGCCAACTCTTCGCGCAGTTCCTTGTAGTTGTAGATGGTGCCGTTGAAGACCAGAGCCAGGTGCAACGCCTGGTCCAGCATCGGCTGGTCGGCCTTGGCGGAAAGATCGATGATCGCCAGGCGGCGATGGCCGAAGGCCAACGGCCCGTCGGAAAATTGGCCTTCGTGGTCGGGGCCGCGGCGGGCGAGTTTGTCCGTCATCCGCTTGATGATCAAGGGATCGGGGCCGGCCCTGTCAAAGCGCAGTTCGCCGCAGATGCCGCACATAATATTGGGAGTGCCTTAGATGCCGCGCAACAGTTCGTTGATGCCGACCTTGGAGAGGGTCTTGGCGTCCACTTTCTTCACGATCACGGCGCAGTACAAGCTGTAGGAACCGTCCTTGGAAGGCAGGTTGCCGGACACCACCACCGAACCTGCGGGAACGCAGCCATACGTCACTTCGCCGGTTTCGCGGTCGTAAATCTTGGTGGATTGGCCGATGTAAACACCCATGGAAATCACGCTGTTGTCTTCCACGATAACGCCTTCGACCACCTCGGAGCGGGCGCCGATAAAGCAATTGTCGCCGATGATGGTGGGATTGGCCTGCACCGGTTCGAGCACGCCGCCGATGCCGACGCCGCCGGAAAGGTGAACGTTCTTGCCGATCTGGGCACAGGAGCCGACGGTGGCCCAGGTATCGACCATCGTGCCTTCGTCGACGTAGGCGCCGATATTGACGTAGGAGGGCATCAACACCACGTTCTTGGCGATGTAGGAGCCGCGGCGCACCGAGGCGGGCGGCACGACGCGGAAGCCACCTTCGCGAAAATCTTTGGAATTGTAGTCGGCGAACTTCGACGGCACTTTGTCGAAATAGTTGGTGAAGCCGCCCTTGATAAAGAAGTTGTCTTCCAAGCGGAAGGACAGCAGCACGGCTTTTTTCAGCCACTGGTGGGTCGTCCAGTCGCCGTCGATTTTCTCGGCGACGCGCAATTGCCCCTTGTCCAGCATCTCGATCACATCCTTGATGCTGTCTTTCAGCTTGGAATCGGCGTTGCGCGGCGTGATGTCGGCGCGGCGTTCAAAGGCTTCTTCGATGACGGATTGCAGTTCTTTCATGGGGCTTCCTTAATGGGTGCCGACAAGGGCGTTAAAGTTTTATGTTAATCATTAGAAGTTGTATTTAACTTATTGTTATATCGATTTTTTAGTAAATTCCAGTATGCGTTGAGCGGCGTCCAGGCATTCTTCCGATCCGGCCACCAGGGCGATGCGGATGAAGTTCTCGCCGGGGTTGCAATTGCGCGCCGGGCGAGCCAAATAGCTGCCCGGCAAAACGGTGACATTATAATCCCGGTACAGCCCCAGCGCGAACTCGGTATCGCTGACCGGAGTGCGCACCCAATGGTAAAAGCCCGCATCGGGCAGGGCGACCGGCAGCACGGTTTCCAGCACCGGGGTAACGGCGGCGAATTTTTCCCGGTACAAGCGACGATTTTCCACCACATGCGCTTCGTCGCGCCAGGCGGCCGCGCTGGCGGCTTGCACGGCGGGGCTCATGGCGCAGCCATGATAGGTGCGGTAGAGCAGAAATTTTTCCAGGATCGCGGCGTCGCCGGCGACGATACCGGAGCGCATCCCCGGCACGTTGGAGCGTTTGGACAAGCTGTTGAACATCACGATACGCTTGAAGTCGCTACGGCCTAGGCGGTGCGCCGCTTCCAAAGCGCCCAAAGGCGCTTGGTCCGCGTCGAAGTAAATTTCCGAATAACACTCGTCGGCGGCGATAATGAAGCCGTAGCGGTCGGACAAATCGAACAGGTTCCGCCACTCGTCCAAGGACAGCACCCGCCCGGTGGGGTTGCCCGGCGAACACACGTAAACCAGTTGAGCGCGTTCCAGAACATCCGCCGGTATCTCGCCGAAATCCATGCGGTAGCCGTTTTCCGGCAGGGTGTTGAGAAAATAGGGCTCGGCCCCAGCCAAGAGAGCGGCGCCTTCGTAAATCTGGTAAAAGGGGTTGGGTGAAATCACCACCGGTTTCGCGCCCGACGTGTCGACCACCGCCTGGGCGAAGGCAAACAGGGCCTCGCGGCTGCCGTTGACCGGTAAAATCTGGCGCTCGACATCGATAGCGGGCAAGCCGTAGCGCCGCTCCAGCCACTGCCCGATGGCGCTGCGCAGTTCCGGCAATCCCTGGGTGGTGGGATAATTGGCCAGCCCGTCCAGCGCGGCAACCAGGCTTTCGCGGATGAATGCCGGCGTCGGGTGCTTGGGTTCGCCGATGGACATATTGATCGGCTTATAGGCCGGATTGGCTGTCGTACCCTTGAACAGATCGCGCAGCTTCTGGAACGGATAGGGATGGAGAAGGTCGAGATTGGGGTTCATGGCGCGGCTGGTCTGTTGGTGCGTTTCTAAAGCGCCGAATTATAAACCTAAATCGTAAACCGCAGAGATGCACAGAAAAACTTGCATCCTTACGCTTGGCTTTCATTTATATGAAGATGATGGGCTAGGTTGTCGAAATATTTCGATTTTTTAAAGGAACTTGCATGGCTGCAACAAAGCCGATGGCAATAGCCAGCCTGCTGTCCGGGGCGGTGGTTTGGGGGATTATCTGGTATCCGTATCGCTTGTTGGAACAGGCCGGTATCGGAGGCGCTTTTTCCAGTTTCTTAACATACGGTGGCTCGCTGCTGCTGTGCTTGTTTTTCATCCACAAAGTAGAGTGGCGGAAAATCGAATCGCCCTGGCTGCTGCTGGCGATTGCGCTGTCGGCGGGCTGGACCAACCTGGCCTATGTCCTGGCTGTGATCCACGGCGAGGTCATGCGCGTGTTGCTGTTGTTTTATCTTGCCCCATTGTGGACTATTTTGTTCGCCCGGATATTATTGATGGAACGCTTGAGGATTCACGGCTATTTAATTGTTTTTCTTTCTATCACAGGCGCCATAGTCATGCTGTGGAGGCCGCAACTCGGCCTGCCTGTTCCGGCCAACGGCGCGGAATGGCTGGGTCTATCGGCCGGCGTCACGTTTGCACTTTCCAATGTTCTGTCCCGCCGGGCACAAAATATCGAGGTGGCCGTTAAATCCATGAGCGTATTTTTCGGGGCTGCCGTTCTGTCCGGGTTGGCGCTGGCGGTTTTGCCTAATCCTGTACCGATACCGCTATTATTTGAGCCGAGGATATTGATGCTGGTGGCCATAACGGTTTTTTTCATCTTTGCCGTTACTCTTACCGTGCAATACGGTTTGAGCCACGCTCCGGCCAATCAGGCCATCGTGATCTTCCTGTTCGAACTGGTGGTGGCTGCGCTGACCTCGTGGTGGCTGGTAGGAGAACGCATGTCGCTACAGGAATGGATAGGCGGGCTTCTGATCGTAGCCGCCAGCCTGTTTTCCGGCGAGATGGAAGAGCGGGGCGTCTAGCGTCCGCCGCGCATGGCCTGAATATGATGCCGGTGCTGGCGGAAAACCATGCGTTCCAGCCCATCCTGGCATTCCTCGCTGAGATGGGTGAGCGAGGCCGTCACCTGTTTGCCTTCAGCCAAGGACGTCACCGCAACGACGCTAGCTGGCAATTGCAGGGGCTGGGGTAGGCTAGGGTTGATATGCAGCGTAAGGCTTATCGCCTCGCCCACTTCGGGCGCATCGTCCGCAATCCAGGCAATTTCCCCCGCACTGAGCGCCACCGAGCAGGGTTCCGGCTGGCTGCCGCCCAGGGCGGCGACCTTGGCGAGCAACAGGATTGCGAGATCGATCTTGGCCTCTAGCCTTTCGAGAATTTTCCCTGTCCCCACGCCGCCTTCCGTCGGTTCGCCCAGCCTATTCTCAAAGGCCGCCATGGCGCGCAACAGCACCGCGTTGGTATGCATCCAGTCGCCCAGTTCTTCCGGCGTGGGCGTAACGCCGCCCTGCCAGTGCAAGGGCAGGCGGGCCTCGAAAAAAATCGACGAGAAACGGCTGGTATCCATGGGGGTATTTCCTTGGTGTATCCGTTGAAATTCCGCCTTTGTGGCGGGGATGTCAACGCTATGGCGGCATTCTACGCTTTTCCCCCAGGGGGCGTTTGCGTAGAGACGGCTATCCGCTTTAGAAGGCGCATAGCCGAATTTTTGCACCCTATGCAGCAGGGCTTATCTCCCACATGCCCGAGTTTTTGGTGCATGGGGGGCGAGGCTTAGTGTACCGGCATGTAAGCGTATCCCTTGTTTTCTAGGATGATCGTGTTTTCGAAGACGTTATCTTCGATGACCGCAAAGGGTTGAACATTATCCTTTTCTATTTTTCCACGGTCCATGGCGATAGAGCAGATTTCGATTTTCATTCCATCACCCTTCATGGATTCCAGGGTCGATTGGGTTTGCGGGAGCTTTTCCAATTTATCCTTTTCGAATTTGGTGCCGGCTAGGGACTTGGTGGCGAATTTTGCAGCAGGCCCGTGGATCACCAAGACGAAGTCCGGTTTGATTCCGCGTTTTTTTAGGCTTTCTGCTGTTTGGCGAATCAGGTCTATGCGGTCGAGAAAGGTTTTTTCATCCCCAGTTGTAATGTCCCAAACCGCCTTGGCTTTTTTGACGCCGGCGAAATCGCTGCCGATAGAAGGCGCGCTTCCAAGCAAGGCGAGGCCGAACAGGCCGACGGCGAACAGCGATTTGATTTTTGTTTTCTTTTTCATGGTGTCTCTCCTGATGATAAGCGGCTGGGGTAGATGGCCGCTGTCGCTTGCAGCCGCAAGTAAGCGACGCGGGTACTAGCGGGTACTATGGTTGTAGTGCTTTGGCGGCAATCCAATTGCCGCGATT
>JAIOJO010000422.1 GCA_019911985.1 Sulfuricellaceae bacterium
CCGCTTCCGCGGCGACATCGCCTTGCTGCAATCCGGCCTGGACTGTCTGGAGCAGCGCAGCGGCAAGCCGGTGCTGGGGGTACTGCCTTATCTCCACGATTTGCACCTGGAAGCGGAAGACGCGCTGCCGCCGCCGGTAAGCGCTCACCCGCCGGCACAGGCGCGGCTGCGCGTGATCGTGCCGCGCTTGCCGCGCATCAGCAATCATACCGATTTCGATTCCTTGCGCCTGCACCCCGACGTCGAACTGCATTTCGTCGGCGCTGGCGAGGCCGTTTCGGCGGCCGATTTGATCGTGCTGCCGGGCAGCAAGAACGTCCGCGCCGATCTCGCCTGGCTGCGCGCCAACGGCTGGCAAGATGTATTGCAGCGCCACTTGCGCTACGGCGGCAAGCTTATCGGGCTGTGCGGCGGTTTTCAGATGCTCGGGCAGGCGATCCACGACCCTTTGGGGCTGGAAAGCGAGCCGGGCAGCAGCGCCGGCCTGGGATGGCTGGAAATCGAAACCGAGCTCAGGGCGGAAAAACAGTTGCACCGGGTGGAAGGGCAGTTGGCCTTGGACGGCGCGCCGGTGAGGGCGTATGAAATCCACGCCGGCATCAGCGGCGGGCCGGGGCTGTCCCGCCCGGCGGTGCATCTGCCGGGGCGCGACGACGGCGCCATCTCGGCCGACGGCCAAGTGCTCGGCACCTATCTCCACGGCCTGTTCGACACCCGCGCCGCCTGCGACGCGCTGTTGCGCTGGGCGGGATGGCACGGGGCCGAATCGCCGGACTACGAGGCCTTGCGCGAGGCGGGTATAGACCGCATCGCGGATGCGGTGGAGACCTATCTGGATTGGGACAAATTGGAGAGATGCTTTGGCTAATGCGCGTATTGGCTTATTGATTTGCCTGCTGCTGCCCGGCTGGGCGGCTGCGTCCGTCAGCGTGGTCGACGATAGCGGCCAGACGATTACGCTGGCCCGCCCGGCGCAACGCATCGTCAGCTTGGCGCCGCACGTGACGGAAATGCTCTACGCGGTGGGGGCCGGTTCGCGGCTGGTGGGGGCGGTGCAGTACAGCGATTACCCCGAGGCGGCGAAAAAGCTGCCCCGCGTCGGCGGCTACAGCCAGTTCGACCTGGAGGCGATCGTGGCGTTGCATCCCGACTTGATCGTCGGCTGGCAAAGCGGGAACGCCGCGAGCCAGGTGGAGCGGCTGAAAGAATTGGGGATTCCGCTCTATCTCAGCGAGCCGCGCCATTTGCCCGACGTGGCCTCGACCATGGAGCGGCTGGCGATTCTGGCCGGGACGGCTGCGGAGGGGGAAACCGCCGCGCGGGACTTCCGCCGCCGCCTGGCCAAGCTGCAAGAGACGTATTCCCGCCGCGCGCCGCTGACGGCGTTTTACGAGGTGTGGAACCGGCCCTTGATGACTGTCAACGGCGAGCACTTGATCGGCGACGTGATGAAGTTGTGCGGCGCGGCGAACGTGTTCGCCAAGCTGCCGGCGCTGACGCCCACTATCGGCGAAGAAGCGGTGCTGGCCGCCGATCCCGAGGTGATCGTCGCCAGCGGCATGAACGGCGAGCGCCCGCAGTGGCTGGACGAATGGAAGCGCTGGCCGCGCTTGCAGGCGGTGCGGCAGGGCAATCTGTATTTCGTGCCGCCGGATCTGCTGCATCGTCCCACGCCGCGCATTTTGGACGGGGCCGAGCGGCTGTGCGCCGAGATGGACGAGGCGCGGCGCAAGCGCGGGCGCTAGGACTCGCAAGGCTGGGGCGAATTCACGGCAAAGCCCTGCGTCTCGCCTATGGTCACGAACCGTGCGGTTGTAATGTTCGGTCGTTTGGCATTACGCTACTGGCCTACAGTCGCGTCGGAGGATCGGAAGTGAAAGCTCAATCCCAGTCATCTTCAACTCTACCGATTCAGTACTTTGAGAATCAGAAAGACTGGGCCGATTGGCTAACAGAAAACCACAGTTCGTCACCCGGACTGTGGTTGCAACTCGCCAAAAAAAGCGCCGATGTACCCTCTGTTTCCTACGATCAAGCCCTTGAAGTCGCGCTTTGCTTCGGATGGATCGATGGGCAAAAACAAGCCCACAGCGAGCCGTTCTGGCTGCAAAAATTCACTCGGCGCTCGGAAAAAAGTGTTTGGTCAAAGATCAATAAGGACAAGGCGCTTGCCCTGATTAGCGCGGGGAAAATGAAACCAGCCGGTCTCCAGGAGGTCGAGCGGGCCAAAAGCGACGGGCGTTGGGACGCTGCGTACGACTCGGCCAGTAAAGCCACTGTGCCCGGCGACTTGCAGTCCGCACTTGACAGCAATCCGCGAGCCAGGAACTTCTTTGGAACATTGGATAGTCGGAGTCGATACGCTATTCTGTTCAGAATTCAAACGGCCAAAAAGGCCGAAACACGCGTGCAGAAGATCGCTCAATTCGTGCAAATGTTGGAGCGGAACGAGAAGGTGCATTCATGACGGAGGCTTCAATGCACGCCGAATTCTGCCCAAACCTTGACTCTAGCGGAGCACCTGCGTCGCCTGCTGAACCTAAACAGCCACCCCGCCGCATCGCGCATCTCGATATGGACGCGTTCTACGCGTCGGTGGATTTGCTGCGCTATCCTGAATTGCGGGGGCAGCCCGTGGTGATTGGCGGCCGCCGCTCCCAGCCGCCTATGGTGATGGCGGACGGCAGCCGCCGCTTTGCGCGCTTGCGCGACTATGTGGGTCGTGGCGTGGTCACCACATCGACTTACGAAGCCCGCGCGTTGGGCGTTTTTTCCGGGATGGGTACCATGAAGGCGGCGAAGCTGGCCCCGGATGCGTTCCTCCTGCCGGTTGATTTCGATGCTTACCGGCATTACTCCCGCTTATTCAAAGCGGCGGTGGCAAGCCTTGCGCCGGAAATCGAAGACCGGGGAATCGACGAAATTTATATCGATCTGACGCTTATTTCCGGCGACTCACCGACGCTTGCGCGCAAGATCAAAGATGAGGTTCGCGCAAAAACCGGGTTGCCGTGCTCGATTGGCATTGCACCCAACAAGCTGTTCGCAAAAATCTGTTCGGACCTCGATAAGCCGGACGGAATAACGATCCTGGGCGCGGACGGTATTCCGGCTCGCATCTGGCCACTTTCGGTGAAGCAGATCAACGGTGTCGGACCGAAAGCCACGACCAAGCTCGCCGCACTCGGGATTGAAACCATCGGTGAGCTGGCTGCAGCCGCGCCCAAGCTGCTGCAAATCCATTTCGGACGCGTTTATGCGCAGTGGCTGCACTCTGCGGCACACGGCATCGACGAGCGTCCGGTCGTGCTGCACCCGGAACCGAAATCGGTTAGCCGGGAAACGACTTTTGAGCAGGACTTGCATCCGCGACATGACCGTGCATCGTTGTCGAAAATATTTACCGAATTATGTTCTCGCGTGGCAAACGATTTGCAGCAAAAAGGGTATCGAGGGCGCACCATCGGCATCAAGCTGCGTTACGATGACTTCCTAACCGTGACGCGGGATTCGAGTCTCCCGGCGGCAACGGATGATCCGCTGGTGATCCGGCGCGCGGCGGGCGAGTGTTTGCGCCGCGTACCGCTCGACAAGAAGCTGCGCTTGCTCGGTGTCCGGGTTAGCGCGCTGCATGCTGTTCGCGACTCGGCACTGGTGGAGGATGCCGGAACCCAGGCGGAATTGCCTCTTTAAGAGGCGCGCCCTGGCCGCCCCCCGTTTCTGCTGTTCTTGCTGATATGTGTAGCGATGCGAGTCATATTAAGGACTGCATGCACAATGCCATGAACATCGGCTTGCCACGTGTATTTATATGCACGCCCTCCATGAACGTCGTTTGTCAATCCTCTTTCGCATGCTGCCAAACATTCTCGAACACCAGTTCTTGTAAGGCTTGACGCGACGCCCAGCCTTCCGTTTCGAGCATCGGGCGGGGATAGAATTCTTCGACGTGGCCCAGGCACAGGATTGCGACCGGCTGGCTGCCGGCGGGCATGCGCAGCAGTTGGCGCAGGCTTTCGGGTTCGAACAGCGATACCCAGCCCATGCCTATCCCTTCGGCCCGCGCCGCCAGCCACATATTCTGGATGGCGCAGGCGACCGAGGCGAGGTCCATCTGCGGCAGCGTGCGGCGGCCGAAGATATGTTCTTCGCGCCGGTCCATCAGCGCGGCGACCAGCAGCTCGCCGCATTCCCGGATACCTTCCACCTTGAGACGCAGAAACTCGGCTTGGCGTTCCCCCAGCGCGTCGGCGGTGCGCTGCCGCTCTTCGTCCACTAGGCGGTAGAGTTCCTGGCGCAGGGCGGCGTCGCCGATGCGGATGAAACGCCAGGGCTGCATGAAGCCGACGCTGGGAGCCAGGTGGGCGGCGGCCAGCAGGCGCTGCAGCAGATCGGCGGGGAGGGGGCCGGGAAGAAAGTGGCGAATGTCGCGCCGCTCGGCGATGGCGCGGTAGACGGCGGCGATTTCGGCCTCGCTGTAGCGGTGGTCTGGCATGGGGGCGATCCAAAAACGGCTATGTATTTGCCGCGGAGTTAAAACCTCCGCTAAAACGGCTTCTACGCCAGGAACAGCTTGTAGGCCGGATTTTCCGACTCGTCCCAATAGGCGTAACCGAGTTTGTCGAGAAAATCGCTGAAGGCGGGCTTCTCTTCCGGCGGCACCTGGAGGCCCACCAGCACCCGGCCGTAATCGGTGCCGTGGTTGCGGTAGTGGAACAGGCTGATGTTCCAGCCGCGGCTCATGCTGTTGAGGAAGTTGAGCAGCGCGCCGGGGCGCTCGGGGAACTCGAAGCGGAACAGGATTTCGTTGATCGCTTGGGGGGCGTGTCCGCCGACCAGATGGCGGACGTGCAGCTTCGCCATTTCGTTATCGGTCAGGTCGGTGGGGTGTAGCCCTTTTTGCGCCAGCGCCGCGAGCAGTTTTTCAGTTTCCTGGCCGTCTTGTACTTGTACCCCGACAAAGACTTGGGCTTCTTTCGGGTCTTTGTAGCGGTAGTTGAATTCGGTGATGCTGCGCTTGCCCAGCAATGCGCAGAATTTCTTGAAGCTGCCGGCCTTTTCCGGGATGGTGACGGCGAACACCGCTTCGCGCTTCTCGCCCAGTTCGGCGCGCTCGGCCACGTGGCGCAGGCGGTCGAAGTTCATGTTGGCACCGGAGGCGATGGCCACCAGGGTCTTGCCCTTGAGCTTTTCGCGTTCGACGTAGAGTTTGGCCCCGGCGACGGAGAGCGCGCCCGCCGGTTCCAGGATGGAGCGGGTGTCCTCGAAAACGTCCTTGATCGCGGCGCAGATCGCGTCGGTGCTGACCAGGATGACTTCGTCGACGAGCTGGCGGCAGAGCCGGAAGGTTTCCTCGCCGACTTGCTTGACCGCCACGCCGTCGGCGAAAATGCCGACTTGGGGCAACACCACTCTTTCCTTTTTCTTCAGGGATTGGTACATCGCGTCGGCGTCCACCGGCTCGACCCCGATGATCTTGGTTTCCGGCTTGAGGCGCTTGATGTAGGCGGCCACGCCGGCGATCAGCCCGCCGCCGCCTATCGGCACGAATACGGCATGGATAGGCTTGGCGTGCTGGCGCAGGATTTCCA
>JAIOJO010000423.1 GCA_019911985.1 Sulfuricellaceae bacterium
CCCATAGGTTAACAAGTTATTCGCGCTATCCTTGGCAGTAAAATACAAATAGTAACTGGTGCTCGGCGCCAACCCGGTGACGTTGATGGCCGCAACGGTATCGGCGGTCATAGCGGCACTTCCAGCTGCCGTTGCGGTAACTCCAGCGTTGCCGGTTCCGGCTGCAACTTCAGTAACAGTAGGCATAGCGGCTGCGGCTGGAAGCACCACATAATAGCCGGTGGCGTCTTCGTTAATCTTGCCGGATACGCTAATGCCGCTGGATGTCGGTGTTCCCAACGTTACATTGCGAATGACCGGTGCGAAGGTGTCCGTGGCATTGGTCGTAAAATTCCAGGTAGTATTCCCGGTCATGCCCGCGTAAGCGTTATCGGCCTTGTCCTTGAAAGCGGTGGCGTCGATTTCCACGTAATACGCCGTACCCAAGGCCAGCGTAGTGCTTGGGTTGACAGTAACCTTGCTGCCGCCCGATTTGGGTTTACTGATGGAAACCTTGCCTGTGTCGTTGGCGGCAATGGTTTCGACAACCGTGTCGCCCGTGACGGTCTTGATAACGAGATTCCCGGTTCCCGCTTGGATGTATTCGCTGAACGTAATGGATAAATCCCCGGCAGGGTTGATGTTGGCACTGTTGTCCGCCGGACCGACGCTGCTAACGGTCGGCGCTGCGGTATCCGCCAAACCCGTGGTGAAATTCCAAGTGGTGGAGTCCAAAATACCCGCGTAGGCATTGGGGGTCACGTTGGTGTCGACGAAAGCGCCGGCGTCGATCTGCACGTTATAGGCGGTGCTGGCGGTCAACACGGTGGTCGGGTTGATATAAACAGCGTCGCCAAAAACCGTTACCTTGGTGGTGTCGTTGGCGGCTATGGTTTCCACCGTCGTACTGCCTTGCTTGATGTAAATATTCTTGCCGGAAACCGCCGTGACCGCCTCGCTGAAGGTCAAGGCAAGGGTACCCGTGGTGGATACGCCGGTCGCAGCGGCAGCCGGAGAATACGTGCTGACCGTCGGCGGAGTGGTATCGCTGTCGTAGAAAGAGACTTGCAAGTCGCTCTTAGTTGAATTGCCCACCACTGGTGCGCTGCCGCCGGTGAAAGCGCTGTTGGCGAAGGTCACAGTCAGGTTATTGATCGAGTTGGCTGCGGCGTGGCTGGTTGCGGCACCATTTAAATAAAGCACAGCCGCAGTACTGCTGGTTCTGGAAACAACTGCCGTCAGGCCCGCAGGGACATTGCTTACCGTGGCCTTGCCAGCCGCAACGAAATCATCGCCATTGGCGCCGGTAAACGTATCGCCCGTCAAGGTAAGCGTCGGCCCCTTTAATGACATGGAGATGCCAACAATTCCATGATTGCCGCCCATTTCCGTGAGTGTCGTTGCCGAATAAGCCAGATTCGACAGTACGCTCGATGTCGCCGTAAACCCCGTTCCCGGCGTGGCGGCGGTCAGGGTGACCGTAGCCGTGCCGCCGGGGGTGACACCGGCGGGTGAACCCAATGCGGTGCGCAGGCCGTTCGAAACCAGGGTGGCGGTGTCGCCGCTTTGCGCGATGTAATCGTAGTTCGTGGCGCCGACGGTGATGCGGAAGCGCTCCCCGGCGGTGACGCTGGCCGGGGTGAAGGTATCGATTTCGGCCACGGCGGCCAGATTGCTCGCGCTGGAGGTGACGCTAAAGCCGGTGCCGGCAACCTTGGCGGTCAGGGTGACGACGTTGGTGGCGACGCCGGAGGTAAAGGCTTGCGCGCCATACCCGGCGGATGCCTGGATGGCGGCATTCAGGCCGGTGGCGACGTTGTTGGCGGTATCGCTGGACAGCGCCGTGTAGCTGGCGGTCACGGGACCGGGCAAGGTGGCGGAAAAAACATCCCCGGCCTCGATGGTGCCGCCGATGGTGATCGTGTCGATCTGAGCAACGGCGACAACGGTTGCGACGCCGGGCGTGGTGTTGGCCGAGGTGATTCCGGTGGGTGGCGTGACGGTGGGGTTGCCGGCAACTTTGTTGGCGGCGGTGAACGTTGCATCGGCGCCAGAACCGCCGACAGTCAAAGCGCCGAAGCCGCCGCCTCCCGCCACTGCGGTCAAGGTGCGCAAGGCTGCGGCCAATTCGGCGGGCGTTCTTGCAACGTTTCCGACAGTGCCGGTGCTCAAATCAATGGTCGCGGCATTCGAGGTGCAGGCCACACTGTCCTGCGAAGCGGTACTATTTCCCGCTACGAAAGTGACTACGCAACTCCCGACCGTCAGTGTGCTACTTGCAGCAGGCGCAGCACCCACTGTGACGGTGGTCACGGCAAAGGTTCCAGCGACCGCCACGACATTGGCCGTGGTGGTTGCTTGGGTGGCGGTCTGGGTATTCGTCGCCCCCGCCGCGCCGTTGGCGGTGGTTGCCGTGCGGCTCAGCGTGCTGGTCATGGCCAGTGCATCGACCGCCCCCAACCCAAACGCCGACGCCACCGCCAGCGCTATCACCGTGCGCCGCATTTCGAATTTCCCCTTACTCATTTCCTTGCTGTTCATGTGCTTCTCCCGTTATTAAAGATGAATGACCCAAATACAAACACCAGGCTAAGGCCGGTGTTTAGAAGGAAAATTGGGTTTGTTGCGCTTCGTACCTCAGCCCAACCTACATTGCTATTCATGGTTTTCTTCCGTCACATCCCACCCCAGCAAGCGCCGCGATAATCTCGCCAGCCGCTGGTTGGCGCGGAAATCGGCGACGGTCAGTCCGTTCTCGAACACTCCCAGATAGCCTTGCCCCGCCACGCGCAGATGTTGCGGGCGAAAGCCTTCCTGCTTGAAGCCGAGTTCCAGGGTGTTGCGCTGGGCGTAGCCGTTGCCCTCGTAAACCAGCGAGGTAAGCTTGTTGAGGCGGGCGCGGTTGAAGGCGAAATCCATCACCAGCAGGGTGGCTTCCAGCGCGGCCCCGGCGTGGCGTTTTTGCCCGGCGGGGATACCGATCAGCAGTTCGGCGCGGCGGTGGTGAAGGTCGAGATCGGCAAGGTTGATGATGCCGATGGGGTGTTCGGTGCTGTGTTTGATTTCGCCTGGTCTATGGATTACCCAATCCGCCGCGCGGCTGCGCCAGGACAGGGATAGAGCGGCGTTGCGCAGCGCGGCTTTGAGCCTCGCCAGCGGTTCGCCGGTGGAAAGAAATTGGTGGTAATGCGCCATGAAATCCGCATCGCGAAAACAACGGTGCAGAAAAGGCGCGTCCTGCTCGCCATAGGGGCGCAGTACCAGGCGCTTGCCTTTGATCGGCTCGCGCCAGAAGGCGGCGACTTGTTCAAGCTGTTCGGCGGCCTGGGGATAATCGGGCTTGAGCTGCAAGACGCGCTCGAAGCAGCCGCGCGCTTCTTCGTGGCGATCCAGTTCCTTGAGGGTGACGCCCAGGTTGAAACCGGCCTCGGAATAACCGGGTTGCAGGGATAGCGCCTGGCGGTAACAGGGTAGCGCTTGCTCCGGCAGGCCGCGCTCCTTGAGGACGTTGCCGAGGTTGTTGTGGTGTTGCGCGTTGCTTGGCTGGGATTGTAACGCACGGCGGAACGCCTGTTCCGCCCCGGCTAGGTCGCCCAGCTTGAAGAGCGCGCCGCCTAGGCCGTTGAGCGCGGGGGCAAAGGCCGGCTGGCTTTCAAGCACGTTGCGGAAAAGGGTGGCGGCCTGTTCGCTGTCGCCGCGCTCGTGCAGGGAAAGAGCGTGGTTGCAGCGGAAATCGTGGCGCTGCGGCGCATTCCGCATGGCGGCGAGAAAGTGGGTTTCGGCCTCAGTGTAGCACTGCTCGCGCGCCAGCAACACCGCCAGTAGGTGGCGCGCTTCGGCATGGGTGGGCGTAACAGCGGCGACTTCTTCCAGCCTGGCGCGGGCGGCGGCGAAATCGCCGCGCCGGTAGGCGTTCAGCGCTTGAGTATAAGTATCCGTTGGTTGCGCGGCTAAGGCGGCTGGCATGTTTCACTCCCCGTGAGCAAGTGTGATTTGGCGCTTGTATTGAAAACAAAATTCGTGGCTTGGCATAACTACAAAAACTTGGTGGTTTTGCAAAAATAGCCAGCCTTTTCATCAGAGCGGCAACTCACCATCCGTTTTCATTCCATCAGGCCCCGTCTGCATTGCCCTACTTTCAAAAGTATCTTTTTACACAAATATTGACTTACGGTCAATGCTAATCAATAGACTTTATGTCAACATATTTGATGGTAGTTTCCAACGCCATGGAAATCTTGAGCGACAACGAAAGGGCGGCGTTCAGCGAGCGGCTGGCGGCGACGCTGAAGCAGGCGGGCGTGGATACGAGCAACGTGACGCAGGTGGCGCGCGAGTTCAACCGGCGCTATCACGGCAAGGCGGTTTCCATGTATGGCGTGCGAAAATGGCTGATGGGCGAGGCGATTCCCTCGCAGAACAAGTTGCGCGCTCTGGCCGCCTGGCTGGGGGTTTCCAGCGAATGGCTGCGTTTCGGCGAGGGCGGCAACGAGGCGCACCAGCCCGCCGCGCCGTTTTACGACAACCTGTGCGACCGCGAGTTATGCAGGGATTTCAACCTCCTGAGCCGGGGGCATCAGGAGGCGGTGCGGAAAATGGTAAAGATGCTGCTCAAGATGGATAAAAGCGGAACGTAACCACTCAGGTTATGCGAAAAATATGGAAACAGGGGTGAAAAATCGCCTAAACAGCATGCGTCTTCGCCTGACAGAACCAGCATTTCGCGAAACACATTACCCAGAAGGTCTTGCAGTTTGCCGAAATGCTCCACCAACACCGAAACGGATTCCATCTCCGCCTCACCCAAGACGTCCACGCTCGATAAGAGAACGCACAACCAGCCCGGCCATCCGCGTTAAAAGCCGTATGAAACACCAAATGACGTCGTGGATAGGGTCGCGCGCCCCATGCTGGTTTCCCCGCCGAATTTCCCATAGTTCTCATACTCCAGGCGGAGCTTCACACCCTTCCAGGCGGCGTATTCCACACCCACGCCAAGCAACGGGGAGAGCGTCGTTTTCGAATAGCTGCCGGGGCTGATTAAAGAAGCAAGAGTAGGGTTGGATATTACCGTTCCCGGCAAAAGCGGCGGTACAAAACCAGCGCTGTCCCACCAATATTCATTCTTGGCAGAATTCACCGACAAGCCAAGTTTTGCGAACAGGTTTACCCTCTCAGACACAAGCAATACGCCTTTCCCGGCCAGTGACCAGGAGCTTGTCGAATAGTCAAAAACGGTAACGTGGAGATTGTGATTCGTGCTGCGGAATTGGAAATTACCGTGGCGTGTGTAGCCCCCTTCAATAGCCCAGATTCTATCGAAGCGATAACCGACAAAGAGCTTGTAGCCGGTGTCCTTGCCGGCTGTTGTTCCTTCTCGAACATCGCTCGGGCTGGGGCTGTTGAAGTCCTTGCTGTTGAAATCAATTGATGACCGACCTACCGCAATACCGCCATAGACGCCGGAATCATTAGCGAGAGCGATAGGGCTGACCAAGAAAGCGGTCAGTCCAAGGATGAAAATTCGTGTCTTCATGTGCTTTGCTCCCAGATCCCTCACCGTTTCAGACGGTGCGCTTTCATCTGAAAAACGTCAAGAACGAGCCGTACCCGTACGACAAGGGCCAAGCCCACTGTCCAGACCTTTCAATGGTGATTGATCTGCATTGAATGCTCAACTTGTCCTAAGCGCAATTTCGATCGGCATAGGGGGCAGTCAATAAAGACTGCGCCCCTGCCACACCACCCGGCATGCGGGTCCGCACCGGGCGGTTCGAGAAGTTGAGGTCATGAGAGACGGGGTACGCCAAGACGGTCAAAGTAGGCGATAGTCATGACC
>JAIOJO010000038.1 GCA_019911985.1 Sulfuricellaceae bacterium
AAGCTGTTTTAATAAATCCCGAACCCGGGTTCGGGATTTATTAAAACAGCTTCCTAGAGACCGCGAGACGGGCTTTGCACCGGATGTTATAATCGGCTCTTTCGGTCGAATACACTGATGATACAGGTGTCCAAAACCTCGTCCCCTGGGCGCTTTGCGCTACTGCTGCTGGTACTTTTTTCCATTGCGGTGTGGTTCTCCAACATCGAATACCGTCACCTGGTCAAACCCGACGAAGGGCGCTACGCGGAAATCCCCCGCGAAATGGTGGCCAGCGGCAATTGGTTGACGCCGCGCCTGAACAATATCAAATACTTCGAAAAGCCGGCCATGCAATACTGGGCGACCGCCGCCGCCTACGAATTCTTCGGCGAACACGCCTGGACTTCGCGCCTGTGGACCACGCTCACCGGCCTGCTCGGCATCGTTTTGGCCTACTTCACCGCGGCGCGCCTATTCGGCCGCGAGGCGGGCTTCTACTCCGCGCTGGTGCTGGGCAGTTCGCTGCTGTATGTGCTGATCGGCCATATCAATACGCTCGACATGGGCGTGACCTTTTTCATGTCTCTGGGCCTGTCGGGCTTTCTTTTGGGGCAGCGGGAGGGCGCCACGGCGAAGGAAAGCGCCCGCTGGATGCACATAGCCTGGGCCGCCCTGGCGCTGGCGGTATTGAGCAAAGGCCTGATGGGCCTGGTGTTGCCGGGCGCGGCGCTGGTGCTGTACACGCTGATCCAGCGCGATTTCGCACTATGGAAGCGACTGCACCTAGTCACCGGCACGCTGCTGTTCCTGGCGATTGCAGCCCCCTGGTTCATCGCGGTATCGCTGGCGAATCCCGAATTTTTCCACTTTTTCTTCATCCACGAGCACTTCGAGCGTTTCCTCACCAAAGTGCATGGCCGCTTCCACCCCTGGTGGTCTTTCATCCCCATCTTGCTGGCCGGCATGTTGCCGTGGACGACGCACATGTTCGACGCGCTGGCGAACGCGTGGAAATCGGACAACACCGACCGGCGCGCTTTCCAGCCCAAGCGCTTCCTGCTGATATGGGCAGTCTTCATCTTCGTTTTTTTCTCGGCGTCCGATTCCAAGTTGCCGTCCTATATCCTGCCGATCTTTCCCGCTCTGGCCCTGCTGATGGGCAGCCGCTTCGCCGCCGTTTCCGGCCGCCGCCTGTTCTGGCTGACATTGCCGCTGCTGCCGCTGGCCGCGCTGGCGCTGGCGCTCGCGCCGAAAGCGCTATCCATGGCCAGCGACGAAGTGCCCTTGGCACTGTACCAAGCCTATCTGCCTTGGATTTTCGCGGCGGCGGGCCTATGGCTGGTCGGAACGCTGCTCGCTCTGTATTTCAGCCGCTTGGGCCGGAAAGGCGCTGCGCTGACGGCATTGGCGTTGAGCGGCCTGATCGCCGGCCAATTGGTGCTGTCCGGCCATGAAAGCCTATCGCCCGCCAGTTCCGCCTACCGCATCGCCGAGCGAATCCGGCCCTACCTCAAGCCGGGCATCCCCTTCTATAGCGTAGACATGTACGATCAGACCTTGCCCTTCTATATCAAGCGCACGGTCACGCTGGTGAAACACCTCGACGAAATGGAATTCGGCGTGCAGCAGGAGCCGGGCAAGTGGCTGCCCACGATAGACCGCTTTGTCGAGGCCTGGAACAAAGCGCCTTACGCGCTCGCCATCATGACGCCGGATACTTACAATTCCCTCAACAAGCAGAGCCTGAGCATGCAAATCATCGCCCGGGACACCCGCCGCATCGTCGTGAAAAAACCATGAACCTTCTCAGCTTCTCCCTCGTCCTCACCGGCGTTCTGCTCAATGCCGCCGCCCAGTTGCTGCTCAAGGCGGGCACCAACAGCATCGGACAATTCGCTTTCAGCCGCGACAACATCCTGCCCGTCGGCTGGCAACTGGCGACCGAGCCCCATATCTTCGGCGGCCTCTCCTGCTACGTAGTCAGCGTGGTCGTGTGGATCATGGCCTTGTCGCGGGTGGAGGTGAGCATCGCCTACCCGATGCTCTCCATCGGCTACGTAGTCAACGCCGCCGCCGCCTGGTGGCTGTTCGGCGAAGCCGTCAGCCCGGCGCGGCTGATCGGCATCGGCATCATCATCGTCGGCGTGTACATCGTGGCACGCTCCTAAGCGAGAGGAAATATGAACGCATTCCTGCCTTTTACCCGCCCCAGCTTGGACGAGGAAACCATCCAAGGCGTCGCCGAGGTCTTGCGCTCGGGTTGGATCACCAGCGGCCCCAAGGTAAAAGAATTCGAAGCCGCGCTGTCCGATTATTTCGGTGGCCGCCCGGTGCGCACGCTGAATTCCGCCACCGCCGCGCTGGAAGTGGCCTTGCAACTATGCGGCATCGGCCTCGGCGACGAAGTGATCACCACGCCCCTGTCCTGGGTCGCCACGGCTAATTCGGTGCTGCACGTCGGCGCCAAGCCGGTGTTCGTGGACGTCGATCCGGTCACGCGCAATATCGACCTGGAACAAATCGAGCAAGCTGTCACGCCGCGCACCAAGGCGATCATCCCGGTCGATCTGGCGGGCCTGCCGGTCGACCGCGACCGGCTTTACGCGCTGGCCGAGAAACACCGCCTGCGCGTCATCGAAGACGCCGCCCAATCCATGGGGGCAAGCTGGCGCGGCAAAAAAATCGGCAGCTTCGGCGACTTGGTTGCCATCAGCTTCCATGCCAATAAGAACATGACCACGGGCGAAGGCGGCTGCCTGGTCCTCAACGACGAAGCGCAGATACCCTTGTTCGAGAAGCTGCGCTTGCAAGGCGTGGTGCGCTTCCCGGACGGCGGCATGGACGTGGACGTGGCCGGCGGAAAATTCAATCTGACCGACATCGCGGCGCGCATAGGCCTGGGCCAATTGCCGCAAATCGACGCGTTCAACGCGCGCCGCCGCGAGCTGGCGCGCCACTATTTCGCCCGCTTCGACCGCGAACTGGGCTGCGGACTACCCCTAGAGAATTTCAGCGACAGCAACTGGCACATGTTCCAGATTCTGCTGCCGCTCGACAGACTGAAAATCACCCGCGGCGAATTCATCGAACAAATGCGGCAGCGCGATATCGGCGTCGGGGTGCATTACCCGGCCATGCACCTGTTCAGCCTGTACCGAGGCATGGGCTACCGGGAGGGCGATTTTCCCCAGGCGGAACGTATCGGACGGGAAACCGTGACCTTGCCGCTGTTCCCTGCCATGCAGACGAATGATATTAAACGGGTTTGTGATACGATAAGCGAAATACTGTCGCATAGCCATTAGACCAATTCTACTTAATAAATCAGGATAAATCGTTTTCGGAAGGGAATAAATCCATTACCATCGCATGGTTAAATAAAATTGCAGCATAAAACAATTATTCTAGAAAACATCAACAGGGAGTGTGGCGCTCATGGCAAGGGTTCGATTTATCGCAAGCGTGTTGCTGTTACTGGCATCCTATAACCTAGCCTGGGCCGATGCGGCGTATAAACCGGTCGGCACGCCCGAAGAGGCTAAAGTCTATCTCTTCGGCATTCACCCCCAACTCAATCCAGAGGAACTCTATGCGGCCTACAACCCGATAATGCACTACCTGGAGAGCAAAATACCCGGCGTCCGCTTTAAAATGGAAGCGTCGAAAGACTATCCCAGCTACGAAGCCAAACTGACGGCCGGACTATTCGATTTCTCCCTCCCCAACCCTTATCAAACCTTGCTTAGCCTGAAACACGGCTACCACGTGATCGCCAAAAACACCCCCGACAGCGATTTTCGCGGCGTG
The DNA here is from genome assembly GCA_019911985.1 of Sulfuricellaceae bacterium. Taxonomy (GTDB): domain Bacteria; phylum Pseudomonadota; class Gammaproteobacteria; order Burkholderiales; family UBA9220; genus JAIOJO01. Next base: position 3,790 of record JAIOJO010000038.1, read on the forward strand.
CTTGTCGCGCGTTTGGATAAACTAAACAAAGAGCTTAGCCTTGCCGGACTGAAAGGAAAAACACTCTGCTTCCCGTCGGCAACCGCCGTGGCCGCCACCATGTTGCCGCTGATGTATCTCTACGATCACGGCATCAAAGCCGGTAAAGACGTACAGATCGAATACGTTGGCTCCCAATATTCGTCGATCCTCAACGCCTATACCGGCGATGCCGACGCCTGCGGCACCAGTACCCGCTTCTGGCGCATCTGGTCGCGCGACAATCCCGATAAAGCTAAGCAAATGAGAGTCATCTTCACGACGCAGTCGCTACCCCATAACGGCATAGTCGCGCGCAACGACGTCCCTCCCCAGTTGGCTGGCCAAGTGGCCCACGTTCTGGCCGGGATGGACAAGGATCCCACTGTCGACCAGCGCCAATTCAAGATCGATCAGGCCCATTTCGAGTTGGCCAACGATGCAACCTACCAACCCATGGAAGAATTTTTAAAGCGCTACGATCAAACCATCGGCCTCCCAAGCTCCATGAAACAGAACTAATCAATTGAAAAATATTACGCATTTCTTGGCATACAGTTTCCGCGGCCGCATAATCGCCGGCGTCGTGCTGCTTCACGCTTTTCTGATGGGCCTGGTCGTCGTTGACATGGTTATACGCCAGCAAAACTTCATGGAACAGCAAGTCAGCGGCGAAAGCCGAACTCTGGCCTACACGCTCGCGCTCAACGCACCCTCCTGGCTATTGAGCAACGATGTACGCGCGCTGGGAGAACTGGTCGACAGCCTGAAAGCCGCCAAACGCGTGCAGTTGGCCATCATCATGGACCGAGACGGCATCGTTCGCGCCAGCACCGACCCGAGCCTGTTCAACCTCGTTCTCACCGACCCGGCCAGCACCCGGCTGCGGGCTGCTTTGCAACGTGAACACAAGGATGGCCGCCGGCACGCGCAACTGATCCACGACAACCTGGTGGACAGCCTCAGCGAAATCACCAGCCATGGCAGCCCCATCGGCTACGCCCGCGTCATCGTCGACAGAACACCGATCCAGGCCGAACTCGACACCATCGTCCACAAAGGCATAGCCCTCACTTTACTCGCCATCCTGATTGGCGGATTGATCGCTTGGGCACTGGTGCATTCCATGACCCGCCGCCTCAAGCTGTTGTCCCAAGCGGCCAGCACCATTGCCGACGGCAATCTTAAAGTTTCCCTGCCCGATTCCCACGATAAGGACGAAGTAGGCCAATTGACACGGGACTTTAATGCCATGTCCAGCGCCTTATCGAAGGATTTGGCCATACGCATGAAAATGGAAGCCATGCTGTTCGCCGAGAAGGAATCCGCCCAGGTGACCTTGTCCTCGATCGGCGATGCCGTCATCACCACCGATATCGAAGGCCGCATCCAATTCATGAACCCGGTGGCGGAAGCGCTGACCGGCTGGAGCAACCAGGAAGCGCTACAGAAACCGCTGCCCGAAGTATTCAAGATCATCAACGAATTCACCCGCGAACCCCTGGAAAATCCGGTGGATAAGGCGCTCCGGTCAAATTGCGCCATCGACATATCCAACCATACCCTTCTCACCCGCCCCGACGGCAGCGAATCGCATATCGAGGACAATGCCGCCCCCATCCGCGACAGGCTCGGCTCCGTTATCGGCGTGGTTCTCGTCTTTCATGACGTGACGGAAAAGCACACGCTCACCCATCAACTCAGCTTCCAAGCGACACACGACGGGCTGACCGGGCTCTACAACCGGCAGGAATTCGAGCGGCGTCTGGGTATCATGATCGGCAACGCAAGCGCCCTGAACCTCGAACACGCCCTGATCTATCTCGATTTGGATCAGTTCAAAGTAATCAACGACACCTGCGGCCACAGCGCCGGGGATGAATTGCTGCGCCAATTGACCGTGCTGCTGCAAAAAAACGTGCGCGACTCGGACACCTTGTCCCGCCTGGGCGGCGACGAGTTCGGCCTGCTGCTGTACAACTGCCAGCAGGAGAAAGCGATAAGTATAGCCAATCAACTCTTGGCGACGATACAAGCTTTCCGTTTCGCCTGGGAAGACAAGATGTTCACCATCGGCGCCAGCATCGGCTTGGTGATGGTGAACCGGGAAAGCGGCAATGTGGCCCATCTGCTCAGCGCCGCCGATACCGCTTGCTACGCGGCCAAGGACAAAGGCCGCAACCGCATTCAGGTTTTCTCCGTAAACGACAGCGAACTGGCGCAACGGCACGGAGAAATGAACTGGGTGGGGCGCATTTCCAAAGCGTTCGAAGAAGATCGCTTTTTACTCTACTACCAGCCCATCGTCCCGCTACAGAGGAGCCAAGGCGACGAGCAGCATTTCGAAATACTGATACGCATGCGCGGCGAAAATAACCAGCTAATCCCGCCCGCCGACTTTATTCCGGCCGCGGAACACTACAACCTCATGACCACCGTAGACCGCTGGGTCGTCAGCCATGCCTTCAACTGGCTGGTGGCCAGCAGCAACCGGCAATCCTGCTGCGCCATCAATTTATCCGGGCAATCCTTGGGCGACGAAAATTTCCTCGATTTCGTCGTCGAACAAATCCACGGAACGAAGTTGCAACCCCAGCAC
>JAIOJO010000424.1 GCA_019911985.1 Sulfuricellaceae bacterium
GGTCATGACTATCGCCTACTTTGACCGTCTTGGCGTACCCCGTCTCTCATGACCTCAACTTCTCGAACCGCCCGGTGCGGACCCGCATGCCGGGTGGTGTGGCAGGGGCGCAGTCTTTATTGACTGCCCCCTATGCCGATCACGCGACTTCCACCAGTTCCAGCGCATTCCCGTCCGGGTCGCGGCAAAACAGCGCGCGGCGGCCGGAGCGGCTGAGCGTGTAGGCTACATCGGCTGCTTCCAGCGCGGTTTTCAGCGCGTCCCAGCCGGATACCGCGAGCGCGGTATGGCGGTCGCGGCCGCCGTGTTCCGGGCGGCTATCGGTAGGGTCGGGGCTGGGCAGGCAAAGGAGGTGGATTTGGGCGTTGCCGACTTCGTACCAGACGCCGGGGAAGCCCAGGTCGGGACGATCCGGCATGGGGTTGAGGCCAAGCAGGTCTTCGTAGAAGGCGCGGGCGCGATCCAGGTCGGAGACGAGCAGGGAGGCGTGGAGGAGGGCTAGTATCGTCATGGTCGTTTCTTGTGGGATGGCGTTTGGCCATTATGCCGCAACGCGATCCCCGTGCGACTTAATCAGAGGCTCCTTAGTAAACAGCTTCTAAGGCCCACCCCTTTCAAGGTCTTTGACCGCAGGCCGATAAGTTCCAGATTCGAGGTGAATCTGGAGAAAGAAAATCTGGAAAGCGATACTTGAGCGGTTTGAGGAGCAGGCGCCGGCGAGCGTGATGGCGCGCTTGGCCCTGGAGCAAGCGCTGCCGGCCGAGTGGATCGATGCCGTATTTGAGGCCCACCGACAACGGCAATATCCGCGGGAGCTTCTGTTCTCCACGGTTGTGGAACTGATGACGTTGGTGACGCTGGGGTTGCGTCCGTCGCTGCATGCGGCGGCACGCAAGATGCCCGAGCTTGGTGTTTCGCTGGCGGCGCTGTACGACAAGGTCAAACGCACCGAGCCGGCGATCCTGCGGGGGTTGGCCCAAGGCAGCGCCAAGCGCCTGGCTCCGGTGATGGCCGCCGTTGGAGGCGAGACCAGCCTGGCGGGTTGGCAAGTACGAATCCTGGACGGCAACCACCTGCCCGCGAGCGAGAAGCGGCTGGGGCCATTGCGCGGTTATCGCGGTGCGGCGCTACCGGGTCATACGCTAGTGGTGTATGACCCGGACAGCGGTCTGGTTTGCGACATGGCGCCGTGCGAGGATGCGCACGAGAGCGAGCGGGCAGCGGTGCCGACGCTGATGGACGCGGCCGGGCCGGGGCAAGTATGGATTGCCGACCGCCACTTCTGTACCCAGACCATCCTGCAGGGGTTCAGCCAGACGGGAGCCGCTTTCATCGTGCGCGAACACGCCCATCATCCCCGACTGGCGGAACAAGGTCGATGGGGTGAATGGGCGGGCATCGAAACCGGGCGTGTACGCGAGCAAGGCATCAAGGTTTCGGTGAGCGACGGCCTGCCGAATGCATGTCTGAACTGGCGGCGTGTCGAAATCGAACTGAGCCAGCCGACGGAATCGGGCGAGCATCTGATCCGGTTTTGGAGCAACCTGCCGGCCAGCGTCGAAGCCGCGGCCATCGCCCGACTGTACCGCAAGCGCTGGCGTATCGAAGGCATGTTCCAGCGACTGGAATCGGTACTCCACAGCGAGATCGGCAGCCTGGGACACCCGAAGGCCGCCCTGCTGGGATTCACGGTCGCCGTGCTGGCCTACAACGTCCTGTCGCTTCTACAGCGCAGTGTCGAACAAGCCCATCGGGCACACTCGCCGACCCTGGAGATTTCCACCTATCACCTCGCCCAGCATGTTAAAAGCGGCTATGAGGGCATGCTGATCGCCCTGCCTTCGGAGCATTGGCCGCGCTGGGCCGATGATGACCCACAAGGCTTGGCTCAGCGCCTGCTTGCGTTGGCACGACGCATCCCGCCACGTTAAGTTGCCACCAGCAAACGCGGCCCCAAGATCGATATGCCCAAGGGCTACGTCGAAGGCAGCATCGCTCGATCTCATGTCTCGACCGCTCGCCTGATCAAGGCTCGGGCAGAAAGACCTTGAAAGGGGTGCTTCTAAGGCCGCATCTTGGCCGCCGTCCCTTGCCGGATCGGCGGTGCTATAATCGCGAGCTGTCCATGTCGAGATTTTAAGGGTTGAAAACCATGCTTACCGCCTACCGTTCCCACGTCGCCGAGCGCGCCGCCCTTGGGCTGCCGCCTTTACCCCTGTCAGCCGAACAGACCGCCGCCCTGGTGGAGTTGCTGAAGAATTCGCCCGCACCCGCAGGGAATGCCCCCGCTGGTACGGGGGAGGAATCCACTTTGCTGGATTTGCTGGAAAACCGCGTGCCGGCAGGGGTGGACCAGGCGGCTTACGTCAAGGCGGCTTTTCTTGCCGGCGTGAGCCAGGGCAAGGTGAAGTCCAGCCTGGTCAGCCGCGAGAAAGCCGTGCAACTGCTCGGCACCATGCTGGGCGGCTACAACGTCGGGCCTTTGGTCGATTTGCTCGACGGCGATCTGGCGGCGCAGGCGGTGGCGGCCTTGAAAAACACCACCTTGATGTTCGACGCCTTCCACGATGTGGCGGAGAAGATGAAGGCGGGCAATGCCCACGCCAAGGCGCTGATGCAGTCCTGGGCCGACGCCGAATGGTTCACTTCGCGCGAGCCTCTGCCCGAGAGCCTGCGAATGGTGGTGTTCAAGGTGCCGGGGGAAACCAATACCGACGATCTGTCGCCGGCCCAAGTGGCCTGGTCGCGCCCGGACATCCCGCTGCACGCCACGGAAATGCTGGTTACCCGCCTGCCCGGCTCGCTGGAAACCCTGGCTCAGTTGAAGCAAAAGGGCCTGCCGCTGGCCTATGTGGGCGACGTCGTGGGCACGGGTTCTTCGCGCAAGTCCGCGATCAACTCGGTGCAGTGGCACATGGGCCGCGACATTCCCTTTATTCCCAACAAGCGCACCGGCGGCGTGGTGCTGGGCAGTAAGATCGCGCCGATTTTCTTCAATACCGCCGAGGATTCCGGTTCGCTGCCCATCGAGTGCGATGTGTCCGCGATGAACACCGGCGACGTGATCACGATTTACCCTTACCAAGGCGAGGTGCATGACGCGGCGGGCAAGACCATCGCTTCTTTCAAGCTGGCGCCGGTCACGCTGGCGGACGAAGTGCGCGCCGGCGGACGCATTCCCTTGATCATCGGGCGCGGCTTGACAGGCCGGGCGCGGGAGGCGCTGGGCCTGCCGCCCTCCGAGCTGTTCATCCACGCGATCCAGCCCCGGGATACCGGCAAGGGCTACACGCTGGCGCAGAAAATGGTGGGTCGCGCCTGCGGCGTGGCGGGCGTGCGCCCCGGCACCTATTGCGAGCCGAAGATGACCAGCGTCGGATCGCAGGACACCACCGGCGGCATGACCCGCGACGAACTCAAGGAACTGGCCTGCCTCGGCTTTTCCGCCGACCTGGTGATGCAGAGCTTCTGCCACACCGCCGCCTACCCGCGCCCGGTGGACATCAAGC
>JAIOJO010000425.1 GCA_019911985.1 Sulfuricellaceae bacterium
CCGAACTGCGCCAGCCGCTGGGAATATCCATCGTCGGCGGGCTGATCCTGAGCCAATTGCTGACGCTTTACACCACGCCCGTGGTGTATTTGTACCTCGACCGCTTCAGTTCGAGATGCCGCGAGCTTTGGGGACGGATCGGGCAGACGGAAGCGCGGCGGGCCGCGGAGCAGACTTAGAGGTGAAATTGCGGCTCGGAATTATTTTGGCCTAGAAAGGCTATTGAACCGCAAAGGACGCGAAGGTACGTGAAGGAAAACAAAAATGGATAGGCGATTTCGCACCGGCCGGACGGGTGGTCCACCTGGTTTTTGTTACAAATCGCCTTTCCTTGCGTCCTTTGCGTCCTTTGCGGTTACACGTTTTTTTTAGGCTTAAATTGCTTCTACGAATTTAGGGGGCCGCAGGCGGCTCCGGGAGTGAAAGTATGAGGATACGAACTACCGGCATTCTGGCCGTTCTGGCCGTCTCGGCGTTGGCCGGATGCGCCGTTGGCCCCGATTACCGGCGGCCGGAAATGGCGGCCCCGGCGGCTTACAAGGAAGCGCCGGGCTGGAAGGCGGCCGAGCCGCGGGACAATTCCGTGCGCGGAGCGTGGTGGGAAATATACGGCGATCCGCTGCTGGACGGCCTAGTGCGCCAAGCGGCTCTGTCCAACCAGACGCTGCGCGCCGCCGAGGCCCAGTACCGGCAAGCGCTTGCCGTTCTGGGCGCGACGCGCGCCGCTTATTTCCCGGCGCTGTCCGGCAGCCTTTCGTCCAGCCGGGGCCAGACCGGCCCGGAAAACACCGTGGCCTTGAACACCAGCGACCGCCTTGCGCTCAACGCCAGTTGGGAAGCCGACGTATGGGGCCGCATCGGCCGCGCGGCGGAGTCGAACGAAGCCGCCGCTGCCGCCAGTTCGGCCGATCTGCAAGCGGCTACGCTGAGCATCCAAGCCACCCTGGTGCAGACTTACCTGCAATTGCGCATCGCCGACGCGCAGCGGCATTTGCTGGAGCAGACAGCGCAGGCCTACCGGCGCGCCTTGCAAATCACCCGAAACCGCTACGAGGCCGGCGTCGCCGGACGCCTGGATGTGGCCCAGGCCGAGACGCAACTGAAGTCCACGCTGGCGCAGGCG
>JAIOJO010000426.1 GCA_019911985.1 Sulfuricellaceae bacterium
GAATCGCCGCGCGGGCGCATCTTCATGATGCGCGGCGCCTTGGAGGGGAAAATTCCGGTGAACCCCGCGTTGTTGCGGCACCTGGATAGCTGCTTGATGTGCCAAAAATGCGAAAGCATCTGCCCTTCGGGCGTGAAGTACGGCCGCTTGTTGGAGGGTGTTCGGGCCGAGCTGGAACCGGTGCGTGGGCGCACCTGGCGCGAAACAGGGCTGCGCCGGCTGGTCTTGCGGGGTCTGCTCGGCAGTTCCGTCCGTTTGCGCTTGACAGCGGCACTCATGCGCCGCGTGCGCTGGGGATTCGGCATCGCCCGCCGGATCGGCTTGTTGCGCCGCTTGGGCTTGGAGGGCATGGCGCAGATCGTGGCCGTGCGCAGAAGCGGCTCTTGGCGCAAATATTATCCGGCCCAGGGGCTGGAGCGCGGGGAGGTGGGATTGTTCCTCGGCTGCGCGGCGCGCGTGACAGACGACGAAACGCTGCGCGCCAGCGTATTCGTGCTCAACCGCTTGGGGTACGCGGTGCGCGTGCCGCCCGGTCAGGGGTGCTGCGGAGCACTGCATCGTCAAATGGGCGATTCGAACGGCGTGCCGCGCCTAGCTCAAGCGAATCGAACCGCTTTCGCGGGCCTGTCGGCGGTGTTGCTAAGCGCCAGCGGCTGCGGCGCCAGCTTACGCGACGCGCTTGAGTCAAGCGGAGTGGCGACGCATGAAATCAGCGGGTTTCTCGACTGTGCCGAGGGCTGGGAGAGCGCAGACATTGCTCCTTTGCCTGCAAGTGTCTGGGTACACGACCCCTGCTCCCTGCGCAATGCGCTACGCGCGGCGGAAGCCCCGTACCGCCTGTTACAGCGCATACCCGGCCTGCGTGTAGAGTCCTTGCCGGGCAACGACCAGTGCTGCGGCGGCGCGGGCGCATACATGTTGACCCAACCGGTGATGGCGCAAGCCCTGCGGGATGATAAAATGAACGCCGTCCGGGTGAGCGATGCGCATCTCGTCGCCACGTCCAACGTAGGTTGTTCTCTGCATCTGCAGCAAGGATTGCGGCAGGCCGGCATGGAGGCCGAAGTGCTTCATCCGGTGGTATTGCTGGCCCGGCAAATGGGGTTTAAGACCGCGCCGACGCGCGGATAATTTCGACAAAATAGGCGAAACATGCTGAATCTAGATCAACTGATCGTGCAATTCGACAAGGGACTGCGCACCGTTTTCGCCCCGGCGCAAACCAAGCGGCCATTGCCGGGAGACGACCTGCCCGAGGCGGAGATGAGCGAGGAAGAAAAACGCGAATCCGCCCGTTTGATGCGCATCAATCATAGCGGAGAAATCTGCGCCCAGGCTTTGTATCAAGGCCAAGCCCTGACGGCGCGCAACCCGGACGCCCGCGCCGCGCTGGAAGAAGCCGCCTGGGAGGAAACGGAGCACCTGCACTGGACCGAAAACCGGGTGCACGACCTGGGCGGCCGCAAAAGCCTGCTCAACCCGCTGTGGTACGCCAATTCCCTCGCCGTCGGCATGGTGGCCGGCGCGCTGGGCGACAAGTGGAACCTGGGTTTCCTGGCCGAAACCGAGCGTCAAGTGTGCCGCCATCTGGATAGCCATCTCGGCAAACTGCCGCCGCAGGATGCTAAAAGCCGCGCCATCGTCGAGCAGATGAAGGACGACGAAGCCAGGCATGCGACTACCGCCATCCAGCACGGCGGCACCGAGCTGCCCCTGCCGGTAAAGCTGGCGATGAAAGGCATGGCGACGGTGATGACCAAGACTGTTTATTGGGTTTAAGCGGGAAGAGCTTTACTATTCGGCTGGCTTAAAGATTTAAGCTTCGACGATCTCGAAGTCGTGGCTGATTTCCGCCGTCTTGCCCAGCATGATAGACGCCGAGCAGTATTTCTCCGCCGACAGCTTGATCGCGCGTTCCACGGTATCCGCTTTGAGCTGGCTGCCCTTGACCACGAAATGCAGGTGTATCTTGGTGAATACTTTGGGGTCGGTGGGCGCGCGTTCCGCCGCGATTTCCACGTAGCAATCGGCTACGGCCTGGCGGCTTTTTTGCAGGATCATCATGACGTCGATGGACGAGCAGCCGCCCAGGCCCAGCAGCAGCATTTCCATCGGGCGCGGCCCCAGGTTGCGCCCGCCGATGTCGGGCGAGCCGTCCATCAGTACCGCGTGGCTGCTCTCGGTTTCGCCCAGGAAGCTCATGCCTTCCACCCATTTTACTCGTGCTTTCATGCGGTTTCCTTTGTAGAGATTGGTGGCCGGTTGGGGTCGAGGTGCCGTAAGCGCCAGCGATACCAGATCAGGCCGATGGTTTCATGCATAAATATAGCGCTCTTTTGCAGGGAATTGGCGTTGGGCAGAAAATCCAACGGCCTTATCCGCGCGCCGGCAGTGAATCCGGTCGGTGCCGCCACCACGTCAAAACCGGCGGCTTGGAACGCCTGCCGGGCGCGCGGCATATGCCAGGCGTGGGTGACCAGGTAGATTCGCTGGATTCCGGCGCGCTGCAGCAGGCCGCGGCTGAAAAAGGCGTTTTCCCAGGTATCGGTGGAGGCGGTCTCGATCCAGCGCACCGGCACATGCCACTCATCGACGAGCGCCTTGCTCATCAAGGCGGCCTCCGGCTCGATGCCTCCGTCGGGCTTGCCGCCGCTGAGCAGTAGGGGGAGGCCGGTCTTTCGTTGCAGCAGCGCGCCGTAACGCAGACGCTGGAGCGAGTATGCACTTGTCGTTTCACCGCCGTATTCCGGGGCGTTTAGGGAACGCCCGGCGCCTAATACGACGATGGCTTGGGCCTCCTCCGCGCGGATGGGGGGCGGCGTTTCGCCGCTTTCCAGGCTATGCAGCAGGCTGTTCGCCACCAGCGGGGTGGACAAGGCGTACAGCAGCAGCCCGCTGAGTCCGATCAGCGTTTTGCCTAGCCGTGGTCGGCGGCTCAAGAGCAGCCAACCGCAAAGGCCGAGCAGGAGTAAATTAAACGGGGGCAATAAAAAAGCGCCGATGATGTTTGTGGCGAGCCAGTTCATGGTCGAGTAAAAAAGCTGGGTATTGGCGAATCGGAAACCATTATAATGCTCGTTCAGTCAATTCCCCGCGAAAACCATGCCCGAACGTTCCGCCATCGTTAACGACAATCCGGTTCCCCAGCCGCCTTTCTGGGGTTCCAAGTGCATAGAGCAGATCCCGCTGCGGGCGGTTGTCCCCTACATCAACAAAACCGCCTTGTACAAATTTCAGTGGGGATTCAAGCCCAAGGGCAAGACCCCGGCGGAATACAAGGAATGGGCGCGGCACGAAGTCGATCCGATTTTCAATCGCCTGGTCGCCCAGAGCGAGGCGGAGAATATACTGCGGCCCCAGGCGGTGTACGGTTTTTTCCCTTGCCAATCGGCGGGAAACGACTTGATCGTCTATGCCGACCCGGAGGGTAAACAGGAACGCTGCCGCTTTAGCTTTCCGCGCCAGACTACGGAGCGCAAGCTGTGCATAGCCGACTTTTTCCGTTCGGTGGAGAGCCATGAAATCGACGTGGTGCCGTTCCAGTTGGTGACGGTCGGCCAGCATACCTCCGACCACGCCCGCGACTTGTTCCAGCGCGATGTTTACCAGGAATACCTGTTTTGGCACGGGATGAACGCGGAAGGCACGGAAGGCCTCGCGGAATTCATCCACAAGCGCATCCGGGTGGAGCTCGGCTTCGGTTCCGAGGACGCCCGCGACCTGCACGACCTGATCAAGCAGCATTACCGCGGCAGCCGTTATTCCTTCGGCTATGCGGCTTGCCCCAACCTGCACGACCAGGACAAGATTCTCGATCTGCTGGGCGCCGAGCGCATCCACGTTTCTTTGGGCGACGAAGACCAGTTGTGGCCGGAAGAGTCCACCAGCGCCATCATCGTCCATCACCCGGACGCCAAGTATTTCGGGGTTTGATCCCACCGACAAAAGCAGGTTTTTAAGCATGCACATTCATATTCTCGGCGTTTGCGGCACCTTCATGGGCGGCATCGCCGCCATCGCCAAGCAGGCCGGGCATAAAGTCACCGGCTGCGATGCCAACGTCTACCCGCCCATGAGTACCCAGTTGGAGGCCCAGGGCATCGAATTGATCGAGGGTTTCGACCCGTCCCAAATCAAGCGCGAACCCGACGTGTTCGTGATCGGCAACGTGGTGTCGCGCGGCAACCCGCTGATGGAGGAAATACTCAACCGCGGCCTGCCCTATATCTCCGGCCCGCAATGGCTGGCCGAGAACATCCTCCACCCCTCCACCGCGTGCGGGAGAGAGGCTGGGGGAGAGGGCGAGAAGTGGGTGCTCGCTGTGGCGGGCACCCACGGCAAGACCACCACTGCGGCCATGCTGGCGTGGATACTGGAGTATGCCCAGCTCGAACCGGGGTTTTTGATCGGCGGCGTGCCGCAGAATTTCGCTATTTCGGCGCGGCTCGGCCCTTCTACCGCCGCGGGAAAATCGCCCTTTTTCGTCATCGAGGCGGACGAATACGATACCGCTTTCTTCGACAAGCGCTCGAAGTTCGTCCACTACCGCCCGCGCACGGCGGTGTTGAACAACCTGGAATTCGACCACGCCGATATTTTCCCCGATCTTGCCGCCATCGAAACCCAGTTTCATCACTTGGTGCGCACCGTTCCCGGCAACGGCCTGATCGTCTCCAACGGGCGCGAAGAGAACCTGGAACGGGTGCTCGCCCGGGGCTGCTGGACGCCGCTGGAAACCTTCGGCGGCGAGGGCGGCTGGCATGCGGAAACCCAGGCCGACGGCAGCGAGGAAATCTATTTCCGCCGGGACAGGCAAGGCACGCTGCGCTGGGATATTCTCGGCGAGCACAACCGCCTGAATGCCCTGGCTGCGGTAGCCGCCGCCCGCCATGCCGGGGTTCCTGCGCACGTCGGTATCGAGGCGCTGGGCGAGTTCCGTAGCGTCAAGCGCCGCATGGAAGTGCGCGGCAGCGTAGGCGGCGTCACCGTCTACGACGATTTCGCCCATCACCCCACCGCCATCGCCACCACTGTCGCCGGCCTGCGCAAGAAGATCGGCGCGGCGCGTATCCTGGCGGTGCTGGAGCCGCGCTCCAACACCATGAAGCTGGGCGTGATGAAAGACGCGCTGCCCGGCAGCCTGAAAGACGCCAATCTGAGCTTCTGCTACGGCGCCAACCTGGGCTGGGACGCCGCGGCCGCGCTGGCTCCGATGGGAGAGCGGGCGCAAACTTTCGCCGACCTCGACCGGCTGGTCGCCGCCGTCGCCGCCGCCGCCCGTCCCGGCGACCATGTGCTGGTAATGAGCAACGGCGGTTTCGGCGGGGTGCACGAGAAATTGCTGGCCGCTTTGGCAAGGCTGTCCGCGCCGGAAGGCGGCGGCATTTAGTTCGCGCCTGGTGCGGCGAAATGCCGTTCCAGGCTTTTTAGGGTAAACTCTGCACCCCCTCGAATTGTCATCCCCGGATTCATGAATATTTTCTACGAAGAGGACGGCTCCCTCAAAGCGGCCAGTGTCATGGCCGATAACGACACCTCCTTGCAGGTGGAGACGCCGCACGGCAAGCGCGCCAAGATCAAGGCGTCCAACGTGCTGCTGAAGTTCGCCCAGCCGGCCGCGAACGGCTTCGTCGAGGCCGCCGAGCAGGTGGCCGCCGAGATCGACCCGGACTTTCTGTGGGAATGCTGCGGCGAGGTGGAATTCGGCTTCGGCGATCTGGCACGCGAGTATTTCGGCCACGAGCCGACGCCGGTGGAAGCGGCGGCCGCCGCGCTCAAGCTGCATGGCGCGCCGATGTATTTTTACAAGAAGGGCAAGGGCCGCTACAAGGCCGCACCCGCGGAAAACCTCAAGGCGGCATTGGCCGGGGCCGAGCGCAAGCGCTTGCAAGAGCAGAAAAAGGCGGAGTACCTGGAGCAGTTGAAGGCCTTCCAATTGCCGCCCGACCTGCAGTCGCAACTCAACATGCTGCTCTACAAGCCGGACAAGAACAGCCTGGAATATAAGGCGCTGGAACAGGCTTGCAGCGAGACCGGCTTGCCGCCCCATAAATTGTTGGAAAAGTGCGGGGCGATCGCCTCGCCCCACGATTTCCACCTCAACCGCTTCCTCGCCGAGCATTTCCCCCGCGGCCACGGTTTTGCCGCCTTGGAGATGCCGGAGGCGCTGGAAGGCTTGCCCCAGAGCGATGCGCGGGCGTTTAGCATCGACGACGCGAGCACCACTGAAATCGACGACGCCTTTTCCGTGCATGCCTTGCCCAACGGCCATTGGCGTGTCGGGGTTCACATCGCCGCGCCCGCCTTGGGAATACTGCCGGGGTCGCCGCTGGATATGGTGGCGAGCGATCGCTTATCCACGGTTTACATGCCGGGCGGCAAGATTACCATGCTGCCGGACGCCTTGGTCGAGCGCTTCACCTTGCAGGAAGGGCGTTCTTGCCCGGCCTTGTCGATGTACCTGGAAGTGGACCCGGCCGATTTCTCCATCGTCGCTTCCGAGAGCCGGGTGGAGCGGGTGGAAGTGGCCGCCAACTTGCGCCACGATACGCTGGAGCCGTTTTTCAACGAGGAAACGCTGCGGAGCGGCGCGAGCGATTTCCCCTTCGGCCCGGAACTGCAATGGTTGTGGCGCTTCGCCGACAAGCTGGAGGAATCGCGCGGCCGCCCCGATGCGGGCAAGACCTTCCAGCCGGATTTCAATTTCAGCGTGCGCGACGGCCATGTCACCATCAGCCAGCGCCAGCGCGGCACGCCTATCGACAAGGTGGTGTCGGAGCTGATGATAGGCGTCAATTCGCGCTGGGCCAAACTGCTGGCGGAGAACAAGCTGGCCGCCATTTTCCGCGCCCAGGAAGCGGGCAAGGTGCGCATGACCACGGTGCCCGCTCCGCATAAGGGGATGGGTTTGGATCTGTATATGTGGTCGAGCTCGCCGCTGCGCCGCTACATCGACCTGATTAACCAGCGCCAGCTTCTGGCCTTGCTACAGGAGAGCCAGCCGTACTATACCGCGCGGGACGAGGCCTTGTTGGCGGCGATGCGCGGCCACGAACTGGCAAGCGATGCCTACAATGCTTTTCAGCGTTCCATGGAGCGTTATTGGAGCTTGCGCTACCTGTTGCAGGAGAACATCGCGACGGCACCCGCCGTGGTGGTGAAGGAAAACTTGATCCGTTTCGAAAACCTCCCCCTCTTCACCCGCCTCACGGATATGCCGGATACCGCGCCGGGCAGCCTGATCGAGGTGGAAGTGGGCGCGGTGGATTTGCTCGATCTGGAATTCGGCTGCAAGTTCCGCGCGGCGCTCGGCGTAGCGGATTGATGCTGGCACAAGCGCGCCGGGGGCCGTAAAATCCGCTTATGAACAGTGGAATTAAGACCGGATGAAAGTCCCCGGCTTGAGCCGGTTTGCCGCGATGGACTCGGCGGATCGCCTGTGGATCATGTTGTTGCTGTCTTTCGGCATACACGTGGCTCTGCTGGCCGGCGTCGGCTTCAGCGCGCCCGATGCGAAACCCTCGGCGAAGTTCGCACCGAATTTGGAAGTGGTGCTGGTCAACGCCAAATCGGCTCGCGTCCCGCTCAATCCTTCGGCCCTCGCGCAAGCCAACCTCGACGGTGGCGGCAACACCGATGCCCTGCGCCATGCCAAAAGCCCCCTGCCCGCGATGGAGGGCGAGAGCGATACCGTGGCGGTGAAAAAGCTGCAACGCGTGGCGGAGCTGGAGCAGCAGGCCAAGCGCCTGGCGACCCGGCTTAAATCCGAGCATAGTGTGGAAAGCCAAAAGAGCAAGCGCGAGCCGCGCGAACCCGCGATCATCCCCAATGCCGCCGATCTGGTGCAGCGCAGCCTGGAGGCGGCGCGGCTGGAAGCGCAAATTTCGCGCGAACAGGACGTTTACCAGCAGCGGCCCCGGCGCACGTATGTCGGCGCCCGGACTCGCGAGTATGCTTACGCCCGCTACGTCGAGGATTGGCGCGCCAAGGTGGAGAAGGTCGGCAACCTGAATTACCCGGAGGCGGCAAAAGACCAAAAGCTTTACGGCAGCCTGCAACTGACGGTATCCATCCGTGCCGACGGCAGCGTGGAGAACATCGAAATCAATCGCTCTTCGGGGCACAAGATACTCGACGAAGCCGCCGTCAATATCGTGAAATTGGCGGCTCCCTACGCGCCGTTCTCCAGCGAGATGCGCGCCAAGACCGATATTTTGGGGATCACGCGGACTTGGATGTTTACCCGGGGCGACCAGTTGAGTAGCGGCGAGTAATTTTATTAAACAGCTTCTTGCTCGTTCTAACTCGGCGGAGTCGATTTATTTTCGCCCCGGCGAATGCCATAATGACGCCATGCAAAACGTGAATTTAACCCATCATTTCCTGATCGCCATGCCATCCATGGCCGATCCGCACTTCGCCAAAACCCTGACGTATGTGTGCGAGCATAATGCGGACGGGGCCTTGGGCATCGTGCTCAATCGGCCGATAGACATGAGTTTGCAAACCTTGTTCGAGCAAATCGATATTCCGCTGGAAGCGGCCGGTCTCGGCATGCAGCCGGTGTATTACGGCGGCCCCGTGCAAATGGAGCGGGGTTTCGTGCTGCACCAGCCGCCAGGCAACTGGCAATCGACCTTGCTTGTGGGCGACGGCATCGGTTTGACCTCGTCCAAGGATATTCTGCAAGCGGTGGGTCGGGGCGACGGGCCGGCCCAATTGCACGTGGTGCTGGGCTATGCCGGCTGGGCGGCGGGACAGTTGGAGCAAGAGCTGGCGCAAAACGCCTGGTTGACGGTGCTGGCGACCCCGGAGCTGATTTTCGATCTGCCGCCGGAAAAAAGGCTGGAAGCGGCGATGCAGCGCTTGGGCGTGGATTTCGCCAATCTTTCGGAAGAAGCCGGGCATGCATAAGGCATAATGGTCTCGACCCTGGCCGAAACGGGTTCGCCGTACAGCCCAGCGATACGGCCGGCGCGGGGAGCCGTTCTGGCTTTCGATTTCGGCTTGAAGCGTATCGGCGTGGCCTTGGGCGATTGCGAACTGGGCATTGCCCACCCGCTGCAAACCGTCTCAGGCGACAGTAACGAGGCGAAGTTCGCCGCGATCGGCAGGTTGATCGCGGAATGGCAGCCGGTGCTGGTGGTGGTGGGCGTGCCGTTCCGGCTGGACGGATCGGAACACGAGCTGGCGTCGCAGTGCCGCCGTTTTGCGCGGCGCTTGGAAGGGCGTTTCGGCATCCCGGCGGTGCTGGTGGACGAGCGCCTGACATCCGCCGCGGCCAGCGCTTGTCTCGACGAGTCCGGCATTCGCGGGCGGCGGCAAAAGCCGATGCTGGATCAGGTGGCGGCGCAGCAAATCCTGCAAACTTTTTTTGACGGCCGCGTTTTGCTTCCGGCAGGCGCCTAGGCGGGCGATCACGAGAGAAATGAGTTTATGCAATTACCCGACGCAGAACAATTGGTAAACCAGCTCATCGCGCAGTTGCGGCCGCTGGCCGGCCCCGGAACCGGGCTGGTCGGCATCCGTAGCGGCGGCGCTTGGCTGGCGGAACGGATGCACTCGGCGCTGGGGCTGACGACGCCCCTCGGTACGCTGGACATCTCGTTCTACCGCGACGACTTCAGCCGCATCGGCCTGCATCCCGCAGTGGAGCCGTCGAACATTCCCTTCGAGGTGGACGGCTGTTCCATCATCCTGGTGGACGATGTGCTGTATACCGGGCGCACGGTCCGCGCCGCGATGAACGAGCTGTTCGATTACGGCCGCCCGGCGAGCATACACCTGGCCGTGCTGGTGGATCGGGGCGGGCGCGAGCTGCCCATTGCCGCCCAGTCCGTCGGCGCTCGCCTAGCCTTGCTTCCCGAGCAGAACATCCAATTGAATCAGGACAGCTCTGGCCGTTTCAGCCTAAGCCTGCACCGCGTCGAAGAAAACTAGGAGAACGGCCGCCGATGGAAAATCCCCAGCTCAACCAGCACGGCGAGTTGCGCCACCTCTTGTCGATCGAAGGCCTGCCTGCCGGCATCGTGCGGCATATCCTGGATACGGCGGAGTCTTTCGTCGCCGTTGCCGAACGGGAAGTGAAGAAAGTGCCGCTGCTGCGCGGCAAGGCGATTTTCAACCTGTTCTTCGAAAACAGCACGCGCACCCGTACCACGTTTGAAATTGCCGCCAAGCGGCTCTCCGCCGACGTGGTCAACCTGAATATCGGCGCTTCCTCGCAAAGCAAGGGCGAAACCCTGTTGGACACGGTGGACAACCTGGCCGCGATGCAGGCCGACATGTTCATCGTGCGCCATGGCCAGTCGGGCGCCTCCCACCTGATCGCGCGCCACGTCGCGCCGCATATCCACGTGATCAACGCGGGCGACGGACGGCATGCCCATCCGACGCAGGGCTTGCTCGATATGTTCACGATTCGCCGCTATAAGCAGGATTTCACGCGCTTACGGGTCGCGATCGTCGGCGACGTGCTGCACTCGCGGGTGGCCCGTTCGGAAATCCATGCGCTGAACGTGCTGGGCGTGCCGGAAATCCGCGTGATCGCGCCGAAAACTTTGTTGCCTGCCGAAGTCGAGCAAATGGGCGTGCATGTCTACCACGATATGATCAAGGGCTTGAAAGATGTCGATGCGGTGATCATGTTGCGCCTGCAAAACGAGCGCATGCGCGGGGCTTTGCTGCCTTCCGCCCACGAATATTACAAATACTACGGCTTTACCAAGGACAAGCTGGCCCACGCCAAGCCCGACGCTATCGTGATGCATCCGGGTCCGATGAACCGCGGCATAGAAATCGAATCCGGCGTGGCGGACGGAGGGCAATCGGTCATCCTTCCCCAGGTAACCTTCGGCATTGCGGTGCGGATGGCGGTCATGAGTATTTTGGCGGGGAGCTAGCATGAAAATTTGGATTAAAAACGGCCGCTTGATCGACCCTAAAAACGGCATAGACGCCCAACTCGACGTGTTTATCGCCGCGGGCAAGATCGTCGCGGTGGGGCCGGCCCCCGCCGGCTTTCAGGCCAACCGCACCCTCGACGCCAGCGGCTTGATCGTATGTCCGGGCTTGGTGGACCTGTCCGCGCGCCTCCGCGAGCCGGGTTTCGAGCACAAGGCGACGCTGGAGTCGGAAATGGACGCGGCGGTGGCCGGCGGCGTGACCAGCTTGGTGTGTCCGCCCGATACCGATCCGCCGCTGGATGAACCGGGTTTGGTGGAAATGCTCAAGCATAGAGCCAAAAGTTTAAATTTGGCGCGTGTCTATCCTCTGGGTGCGCTGACCCAGAAACTGGAAGGCGAACGCTTGACGGAAATGGCGGAGCTGCAGGATGCCGGCTGCATCGCTTTTTCCCAGGCCGACGCTCCGCTGGTCGACACGCTGGCGCTGCTGCGCGCCTTGCAATATGCCGCCACTTTCGATTTTTCCGTCTGGCTGCGGCCCCAGGATACCTTCCTGGCCAAGGACGGCGTGGCTCACGACGGTGAGGTGGCGAGCCGCCTTGGCCTGCCGGCGATACCGGTGTGCGCAGAAACTATTGCCTTGGCGAAAATAATCGACTTGGCCCGGGTGGCGGGGGCGAAAGTTCACCTGTGCCGCCTCTCCAGCCGCGCGGGAATGTTGTTGGTAAAGCAAGCCAAGGCCGAAGGGTTGCCGCTTACCTGCGACGTGTCGGCGCACCACGTGCACCTGAGCGAAATGGATATCGGCTACTTCGATACTAACTGCCATATGGTGCCGCCCTTGCGCAGCCAGCGCGACCGCGAGGCTTTGTGCGAGGGCTTGCGCGACGGCACCATCGATGCGATTTGCTCGGATCATGCGCCGGTGGACGACGACGCGAAAATACGTCCTTTCGGCGAATCCGAAGCCGGCGCTACCGGCCTGGAGCTATTGCTGCCGCTGACGCTGAAGTGGGCCGATCGCAGCGGCGTCCCGCTTGTCCAAGCCTTGGCTCGCATCACCTCGTGCCCCGCTGCCGTGCTCGGTGTCGATGCCGGGCATTTGACGCCGGGGCAGCGCGCCGACTTGTGCCTGTTCGACCCGAACCGGTATTGGCGCGTGGAGCGGGACAGTTTGCGCAGCCAGGGGAAAAATACCCCTTTCCTCGGTTTGGAGTTGGCGGGGAAGGTACGCTACACCTTGGTCGATGGGCACGTAGTCTACGAAGGGTAATGCTGGCGGCAGCGCGGAGCTTGCCGCCGTGCAGAATGGCTGGACGGACGCCCTAACTTGAGGCGGCTGCCTCTGGAAGTTTAATCTCCCACTGAAACTGTCCCCGTTCGCCGGAGAAAAGCTGCTCCCCGGACGCCGCATAATTTCTTAGGCTGGTCTTGATCTGATTGCGGCTAAGGCCATGGAACGCCAGTATGCCTGCGCTAGCCGGTTGCGTCTGGACGACGGTTTCCCCGAGAATCTCCGCAATCGCGCATGAGGTTCCCACCCCGGCGGCCATGCGTTGTTGGGATAGACGAGCCAAGTCTTGTTCGTCCGCCTGAATTTTTTCCAGTTTCAAGCGTTTTTCCTCGTTTACTTTGCTTAGTTGTTTTAACGCCGGGGCAAACTTATCGGCAATTTTCAGCCAGTTATTTTCTTGTTCCGGCGCCAATTTAATGGCGCCTTGACGTATTTTTCCCGCGAGGGAGAGATATTTCGTAAATTCCACATCGGCTTGAATCTGGCGGATCGCTTCGGATTTCGCGTCGAGAGCGGCTCGGCCTTCGGCTAGGCTTTGCAGCAAGGAGGCGATCGGCTGATCGAAATGGCTGAATTCCGGCACCAGGATGGTGACGGTCGTCTGGTTGTCTTTGTGCGCGCGCGCCGTGCCGATTTTGATGAATTTTCCGGCGATGGCGCATCCTTCGGAAATGCCCAAGTCCACTTCTTCGCCGATAATTTCGCAGTTGACGGCGCGCTCTATCTTCACTTTTTTGCCGATGATAGTGCTGCCTTCGGCAAGCTTAATCGAGACTTCCCCGTTCCAAGCCTCCAGCGCGGCACGGGTGGCTAAACGGCTGACGGTAATGCTCCCCGCCATGTTTTTGGCCAGTCCGCCGGAGAGGTTGTTGTCGATTTGGATATGCCCGCCCTCGGAAATGACCGTGCCGAATACGGCGGAGCGGAAGCTCATGTGCTTGCCTTCGACGACGCGTCCTTCCTGCACCTCTCCGTGTTCGACGAACTCGTCTACATCCAGGCAAAGATCGCCCGTGGTGCGGAGGCTGACGCCTTCGCGGCTTTCGATTTTTTCCGTCACGGCGACTTGGTTCGACGACTTATCGAGGTTGATGAAACCTTCGAGGGTCGATACGATAACTTCCCCGTCTTCGTGGTACTCGACGCGGGTTCCGGGGCCGGCCAGTTCGTTCAGATCGAAATCCTTGGGGATGGGCGGCTCGATAGGCGCCCCGGTCACTTTGCGCCCGAGTTTGCCGAGCACTCGCGGAATTTTCTTCAACAGGCGGACATTGTTTCCGATTTGCGGAAAGCGGTTCTTGAAATGGCTGAGGTCGGCCTTGCCGTCTTCGCGTATTTTGGGCGTGTCGTTGCGGTGCAAGGCCGGCGTTTCTTCCTTGATTGTCGCGTCCGTGCCGAGGGTAGGCTCTAGCTGACGGGCCACATCCAGGCGGACGGTTTCTCCCCGTTCCATCGCTTGGCGCACGGCTTTGGCATCGATACCGTACTTGATCCCTTTTTGCCACATGTCCGCGACGAACTCGTCGAAATCGAGCCGGGTCGATTGCATTTCCATTTTGGGCGCGCAGTCGAGCGGCGTCTCGCCGTCATTCGCTACGGCGACCGGCATTTCCATCGCCACCGGCGCGAAGATGAATTCCGCGCGTTCGCCGCCGCCGACGATTTTGACCCCCTTATATAAAACTCGCCGCTCGGGCTGGAAAGGAACGATGTCGGCGGCCAAGCGTAATTCTGTGGGCTTAGGGGCCGACGAGGGGGAGGCGATCAGACTGTCCAGATCGTAGAGCAATTTGAGGAAAATATCGTAATCCAGCTTGAAAAACCGTGATCCGCCGGCAAACACGCGCTCGACAAACCGTTCGAAGCCCAGCTCGGTTGCAAGTTTTGGCAAGCTGACGAACAGCCCCCCGCTCTGCTGGGACATAAACACAGGAAGAACGATTTCGCCTTCTTTGAGGTCGGCAAGATTGCTAATGGAAGACGTGGGTTCCATAGGGAGGTGAATCCGTGGCTACTTATTGTTCTTTATCGGTTTTTTTAGTGGATACTTTACCCGCCGCGGCTGCCCGTCGCGGTTTATAGTTCCAGGTCCGCGCTATACGGCCCGCTGCCTGGGTACTGAAAGGCGACCGGCCCATCCGGTTCCGCGTGGACGAATTGATGAACAAATGGATTGCCGGATGCCGACATCTCGGCGGCGGGGCCTTCCGCGACCACTATGCCATTGTGGATAAAATAGACGTAGTCGACCACTTTCAAGGATTCCGACACATCGTAAGTGACCACGATGGACGCAATGCCCAGAGCGTCGTTGAGGCGGCGGATCAGATTGGCGATGACGTTGAGGGAGATCGGGTCGAGGCCGGCGAAGGGTTCGTCGTACATGATCAGCATCGGGTCGAGGGCGGTTGCGCGCGCCAGCGCCACCCGCCGCTCCATGCCGCCCGACAGTTCGCTCGGCATCAGGGCATGGGCGCCGCGCAGGCCGACGGAGTGGAGTTTCATCAACACCAAGTCGTGGATTAGGTCTTCCGGCAGGTCGGTGTGTTCGCGCAGCGGAAAAGCGATATTGTCGAAAACCGTCAGGTCGCTGAACAGGCCGCTGACCTGGAACATCATGCCCATTTCCCGCCGCAGGGTATAAAGCTCGCGCTCGTTGAGGCTATGCACTACCCGCCCGGCCACATTGACGCTGCCGCGGGCCGGTCTGAGCTGCCCTCCGATGAGGCGCAGCAAAGTGGATTTCCCGCTACCGCTCACGCCCAGAATCGCGACGATTTTCCCTTGGGGAACGGTGAGGTTGACACCCTTCAATACGCGATTTTTTCCGTAGGAAAAATGCAGATCGTCAAGGGTGACCAGGTTTTTGGCTGAGGCTTCCACGGTTTTGCTCGCTCATTTCGAATGGATTTCATTTTAACGCGGCGGAGACGGTTTTCCCTAGTTTTTTACCCCGCGCGGTAGTGATTCGCCAGCTTCACATAATGGGCTGCCGAATAGGCAAACTGGGCCAGTTCTTCGCTCGTCAAAAGGCGCATGCGCTTGGCTGGGCGCCCTAGGTAAAGATAGCCGCTCTCCAGGCGTTTGCCCTCCGGCACGAGGCTGCCCGCGCCGAGCAGTATCCGCGTTTCCAGCACCGCGCCGTCCATGACGATGGAACCCATGCCGATGAGACATTCATCCTGGATTTCGCAGCCGTGCAGGATCACGTTATGGCCCACCGTCACCCGCTCGCCGATCAGCAACGGCGCGCCATCCGGGTTGTCCGGGCGGCGGTGGCTGACGTGCAGCGTGGAGAGGTCTTGGATGTTGCTCTCGCGTCCGATGCGGATGAGGTTGACGTCGCCGCGGATTACCGCGCCGCACCAAATCGAAGACCGCTCGCCGACGACGATATCGCCGATGAGCTGGGCGCTGGGGTGGACGAAGACCTCAGGGCCGAGCGTGGGAAAAATGCCGCGATAAGGCGCGATGGAGGGATTTTCCATGGAAGCTTTCCGGGTAGACTAAGTCCACGTAGTATAATGCCCTGCATCACTTTGCGAGAACCGCCCCGAATGAATCCATTACTCGACTATTCCGCTTTCCCCCGTTTTTCCGAAATCCGGCCGGAGCACGTGACGCCTGCCGTCGATCAGTTGCTGGCGGAGAATCGTGCCTTGATCAAGGCTATCGAAGCCGATCCTTCCGCACCCAGTTGGCAAGGGTTCGTGGAGGTTCTGGAAGAGGCCAACGAGCGGATATCCCGCGCCTGGGGTCCCGTGTCGCATCTGAATTCGGTGATGAATAGCCCGGAACTGCGCGAGGCGTATAACGCCAACTTGCCGAAGCTGACCCAGTATTACGCCGAATTGTCGCAAAACCTGTATCTGTTCGGTAAGTACAAGCAACTCCGCGCCTCGCCCGAGTTCGACGCGATGAGCACGTCCCGGCGCAAAATCGTAGAAAACGAATTGCGCGATTTCCGCCTCGGCGGCGCCGAACTGCCGGATGCGCAGAAAGCGCGCTTTCTGGTGATCCAGGAGGAATTGTCCGGCTTATCCGCCAAGTATGAGGAAAACCTGCTCGACGCAACCAACGCGTTCGCCGTGTATGTGACCCACG
The DNA here is from genome assembly GCA_019911985.1 of Sulfuricellaceae bacterium. Taxonomy (GTDB): domain Bacteria; phylum Pseudomonadota; class Gammaproteobacteria; order Burkholderiales; family UBA9220; genus JAIOJO01. The sequence goes on from JAIOJO010000426.1 coordinate 16,303, forward strand.
CCGCCGAATTGTCGGGGATCCCGGACGATGCGCTGGAAGCGGCGCGGGGCGAAGCCGAAAAGGACGGCAAGCCGGGCTGGAAATTTACGCTGCGCATGCCTTCCTACCTGCCGGTCATGCAGTACGCCGATAACCGTGCCTTGCGCGAACAGATGTACCGCGCTTACTCGACAAGAGCATCGGAGCTATCTCCCGCCTCGCCATCCGAGGATGGGGCTAAGCCGGACTGGGACAACACGCCGCTGATCGGTTCCATCCTCAAATTGCGCCGGGAAGCGGCGCAAATGCTGGGCTTCGCCAACTACGCCGAGGAATCCCTGGCCGCCAAAATGGCTGAAACGCCGCAGCAGGTGCTGGATTTCCTTAATCGACTGGCGGTGCGCGCCAAGCCCTATGCCGAGAACGATATAGCCGAATTGCGCCGCTTTGCCCAAGACAGCCTCGGTATGGACGCGATGGAACCGTGGGACATCGCTTATGTCTCGGAGAAACTGCGGGTTGCCCGCTACGCTTTTTCCGATAACGAGGTAAAACAGTATTTCCCGGAAAACGTCGTGCTGCCAGGCATGTTTAAATTGGTGGAAACGCTCTATGGTTTGAATATCGAAGTGGCAACGGCGCCCGTGTGGCACCCGGACGTCAAGTTTTTCCGCGTTGCCGAGCAGGGCGGCGACACGGTCGGGTATTTCTATCTCGACTTGTATGCCCGCGAAAACAAGCGCGGCGGGGCCTGGATGGACGATGCCATCGGGCGCTGCCGCAAGGGCGACAAAATTCAAGCGCCGGCGGCCTACCTGACCTGCAACTTCTCCGCCCCGCTAAACGGTAAGCCGGCCCTGTTCACCCATGACGAAGTGATTACCCTGTTTCACGAATTCGGTCACGGCTTGCACCACCTGCTGACGCGCATCGAAGACCTCGGCGTGTCCGGCATCAACGGCGTGGAATGGGACGCGGTAGAACTGCCCAGCCAGTTTATGGAGAACTTCTGCTGGGAGTGGGA
>JAIOJO010000427.1 GCA_019911985.1 Sulfuricellaceae bacterium
GCTGAGCACGACGGTGTGCCCTTCTCCGCCGAGTGTGTCGATCAAGCGCGCCAGAGCGGGCACTGTCCAGTACTTGAACAGCCAGCGGGAAGTGGGGTGGATATGGATGAAGTTGCCCTCCGCGACCTGATGCTGCCGCAACAGCACGCTCACGGATTCTTCCGCCGCCGCGCCGGGAACCAGCGTCAGCCGCCGTTCGTCCGCCGCCGGGTAGATGCCGAGGCGGCGCAGCGCATCGAGATGGGTTTCCACGGTATGGCGGCTGTTGCCGCGCGGATAGGGGAAAAAATGGCTGAAACTGCGCCGCCAGAATTTACCCTTGGAATTCAGCGAACGGGCGACGCCGTAGCGGGCGCCGCTGAGGCGCTTGATCCAAGCGCCCCGGTTGCTTTCCGTCAAATGGACGATCAAGTCGTAGCGCCGTTCCCGCAGCGCCGAGAGCAGCGCCCATTCCGCCTTGGCCTGAGCTAGAGACCCGCTATTCTTCCATTGTTTGTCTACCGTGTGAATCCGGGCTATGGCGGGGTGCAGGTTCAGCATGTCGGCGGTGTCGCGGTACACCAGCGCGTCGATCTCCAAATGCGGCGCGTGGTTTTTCAGCACGCTGAAAACCGGCGATGTCAGCAGCACATCGCCGTGGTGGCGCAGTTTGATCACCAGCACGCGGTGGATGGCGGCTAAATCGAGAGCGTCTTTGAGCATGGGCGAACGATAGCAAAATTTGCCCGAATTCCCAATGGCAATGCGCGGAAAACCGCTATCATGCCCGGATTCATTGCAAGAGGAACGGCTATGGACGACGAAAAAGAAAAACGCTATCAGGCGCGCATGCAGCGCAAAAAAGCCGTGATAGACGCCAAAATAGCGCAGGCGGACATCGACAAGGGACTGCTGCTGGTGCTGACGGGCAACGGCAAGGGCAAGAGCAGCTCCGGTTTCGGCATGGTGGCGCGGGCGCTGGGGCACGGTCAGAAAGTGGGCGTGGTGCAGTTCATCAAGGGGCGTATGTCCACCGGCGAGGAGACTTTTTTCCGCCGCTTCCCCGGCGAAGTGTCCTACCACGTGATGGGCGAGGGTTTCACCTGGGAAACCCAGGACCGCGAGCGCGACCGGGCGATGGCCGAAAGCGCGTGGGAAAAAGCCGCCGAACTCCTGTCCGACCCGGAAATCAGCCTGGTGCTGCTGGATGAACTGAACATTGTGCTGAAATACGGCTACCTGGAAACGCCGCGGGTATTGCAGGATTTGCAGGCCCGCCCGGCCATGCAGCACGCCGTGGTGACCGGACGCGGCGCGCCGGAGGAACTGTTGGCGATAGCCGATACCGTGACCGAGATGAACGTGGTGAAACACGCTTTCCAGGCCGGGGTGAAGGCGCAGAAGGGCGTTGAATTCTAAGTTGATGGCCCGTTTCGCCGGTTTGCCGGTGCAAGGCAAAGAAGCCCTGCCCGCGCTGCGCAAGGCGATTACTCGCGCGGTCCGCATCCGTGTCGATTTGGCCGAGCGCTATAGCGTTCAGCACGTCTGTTAGGGTATAAGAAAGCATTGGGAAGCTCAGTAAGCTAAGAACGCGCGCGCAATGAAACAAATGATGAATAATGCCCCTCATCAGGATTTTTCTAGAACCCTGCTGCAAGATATCGTCGACGGCGTTCCGATGTGCGTTTTCTGGAAAGACCGCGAGTCGCGCTATCTAGGCTGTAATGCCTTGTTTGCGCGAGACGCCGGTTTGAGCTGTCCCGACGAACTGGTCGGGAAAACCGATTTCGATATGAGATGGAAAAAGCAGGCCGAGCTTTACCGTGCCGACGACAAGCGGGTGATGGATTCAGGGATTCCCCGGCTGGGCTATGAAGAGTCCCGTATCGGCCAGGACGGGAAGACAATCTGGCGGCGTGTTTCCAAGCTCCCCTTGCGGGGCGCCGCCCACGAGGTCATCGGCGTTTTGGGGATTTACGAGGACATCGGCGAACGCAAACTGGGGGAACAAGCACGGCTTGAAAGTCAGGACAGGCTGCGCGAACAAAAGGAATTCCTGGCGTCGATATTCGAAAATGCGCTCGATGCCGTGGTGTTGATGGACGCGGAGGGCGTCATCACCTGCTGGAATAGCCAGGCGGAAAAAACCTTTGGGTGGAGCCGGAAGGAAGCCGTCGGGCGCCTTTTGCACGAGACGATAGTGCCTTCCAGGCATCGCGAGGCACATGTTTCCGGCTTAAGGCGTTTTTTGTCCACCGGCGAGAGTTCGCGGCTCAACGCGCGAATCGAGATTATTGCCCTGCATCGCGATGGGCGGGAATTCCCCGCCGAATTGTCCATTTCGCCGATCAAGACGGCGGACAGGTATGAATTCAGCGCTTTTGTTCGCGACATTTCGAAACGCAAGCGCGTGGAGCGGCAACTGGCGGAACGCGAGGAGTTGTTCAGCGCCATTTTCAAGCAGTCGCCCAGCGGCATCGAACTGATCGACCCGGACACGCTGCGCTTCGCCGAGGCCAACCCCGCCGCCTGCCGCATGTTGGGCTATACGCACGAGGAATATCTCCGTTTGCGCATAACCGATATCCAGGCCGACATGGATGAAGAGACGCTGGTTGCCGCGGTGCGGCAGTTGGAGGTGTCGGGCGGCGCAACGTTCGAGAACCGGCACCGCAGCAAGAACGGCGACATCCTGGATGTCGAAATCAATGCGCGCATGCTGGATATGCCCGGCAAGCGTCTGCTGGTCGGCGTCTGGCACGACATTACCGGACGCAAGCGGGCTGAAGAAAACCTGCGCATCATCGCCAGCGTGTTCGACAACAGCCAGGAATCCATCCTGATCACCGATGCGGATAACGCCATCATCGATGTCAATCCGGCTTTCACGCGCACCACCGGCTACAGCCGCGAAGAGGTGCTGGGCCGGAATCCGAAACTGTTGGGTTCGGGCCGCCAGGATAAGGCCTTCTACGCCGAAATGTGGCAAGCCCTGAAGCAGGACGGGGCGTGGCGCGGCGAGATCTGGAACCGGCGCAAGTCCGGCGAGTTTTATGCGGAACTGCTCTCGGTTTCGGCCATCCGCGACGAGGACGGCAAGGTGCAGCGCCATGTCGGTGTGTTTTCGGACATCAGCCACCTCAAGGAACACGAGGCCGAACTCAGCCGCATCGCCCATTACGACGCGCTGACGGGCATACCCAACCGGGTGCTGCTGGCCGACCGCATGAGGCAGGCCATTGCCCAGAG
>JAIOJO010000428.1 GCA_019911985.1 Sulfuricellaceae bacterium
GATCTACACCATCGGCGGCTCGTTCTGGGAATTCGGCGGCCCGGACCTGGATCGCGCGAAGCTGTTCGTGATGATCGGCACCGCCGAGGATCACCATTCTAATCCGATGAAAATCGCCTTGTCCAAGTTCAAGCGCAACGGCGGCCGCTTCATTTCCGTCAACCCGGTGCGTACCGGCTATTCGGCGATTGCCGACGAATGGGTGCCGATCAAGCCGGGTACCGACGGCGCCCTGCTGCTGGCGCTGACCCGCGAGATCCTCGAACAGGGCTTGTACGACCGCGATTTCCTGGTGAAATACAGCAACTCGGCTGAATTGGTGAACGTGGACGAAAACAGCAGCGAATTCGGCATGTTCGTGCGCGCCGAAGTGCCGCTGGAAGAAGGCTGTTTCGACCCGCAGAACAAGTTGTGGTGGGATCGCACCGGCAATAAGGCGGTGATTTCCCATACCGAGGGCAGCGACCCCTTCCTGCTGGGCGAATTCAAGCTGGCGGACGGAACGCCGGTGAAACCTGCTTTCCAACTGCTGCAGGAACGCCTCAAGGACTATACGCCGGAATGGGCTGCCCGCCTGACCGGCATCCCGGTGGAAACCATCAAGCGCTTGGCGCACGAAATGGGCGTGACCGCCCGCGACGAAAAAATCGAGCTGCCGATAGCCTGGACCGATGCCTGGGGCAAGGACCACGATACGATCACCGGCAACCCCGTCGCCTTCCATGCCATGCGCGGCCTGGCGGCGCATTCAAACGGTTTCCATTCGATCCGCGCGCTGTCGATCCTGATGAGCGTGCTGGGTACCATCGACCGTCCCGGCGGCTTCCGCCACAAGGCGCCGTTCCCGCGGCCGATTCCGCCTTGCGCCAAAACGCCCAAGGGGCCGGAGGGCGTGCAGCCCGATACGCCGCTCGGCGGCATGGCGCTCGGCTGGCCGGCCGATCCGGACGATTTGTTCGTCGATGAAAAAGGCGAGCCGGTGCGCATCGACAAGGCTTTTTCCTGGGAGTATCCGCTCTCGGTGCACGGCCTGATGCACAACGTCATCACCAACGCCTGGCGCGGCGACCCCTATACCATCGACACCCTGCTGATTTTCATGGCGAACATGGCGTGGAACTCGTCCATGAACACCGACCAGGTGCGCAAGATGCTCAACGACAAGGGCGAGAACGACGAATACAAAATCCCGTTCATTATCGTCTGCGACGCCTTCCAGTCGGAGATGTCCGCCTACGCCGATCTGATCCTGCCCGACACCACCTACCTCGAACGTCACGACGTGATGTCCATGCTGGATCGGCCGATTTCCGAATTCGACGGCCCGGTGGATTCGGTGCGCATCCCGGTTCTGCCGCCCAAGGGCGAGTGCAAGCCCTTCCAGGAAGTGCTGATCGAAATGGGCGGGCGCCTGAAACTGCCGGCCTTCGTCGACAAGGAAGGCCGCCGCAAGTACCGCGACTATCCCGATTTCATCGTCAACTACGAAACCGAACCCGGTTCCGGCATCGGTTTCCTTTCCGGTTGGCGCGGCGCGGCGGGCGAAAAATCCCTGCGCGGCGAACCCAACCCGCGCCAATGGGAAATGTATGCGAAGAATAATTGCGTTTTCCATTACGAATTGCCCCGTTCCTACCAGTACATGCGCAATTGGAACAAAGGCTATCTGGACTGGGCGCAGCATAACCGTTTGACGCGCTATGCCGAGCCGATCCAAATTCATATTTATTCCGAGGTGCTGCAGAAGTTCCGTCTCGCCGCCCAGGGAAAATCGGCCGGCAAACAGCCGCCGGATCGCCTGCGCAAGCGCATCGAAACCTACTTCGACCCGCTGCCGTTTTATTACGAGCCGCTGGAGTCGCGCCTGACGGATACGCAAAAATACCCGCTGAATGCGATTACCCAGCGGCCCATGGCGATGTACCACTCGTGGGATTCGCAAAACGCCTGGCTGCGCCAGATTCATACCTACAATTATCTTTACGTCAATCCCCAGGCCGGCGTGGCGGGAGGCTTCGCCGACGGCGACTGGATATGGGTCGAGTCGCAGTGGGGCAAGGTGCGCTGCATGTGCCGTTTCTCCGAAGCGGTGGAGCCGGGCACGGTGTGGACCTGGAATGCTATCGGCAAGGCTGCCGGCGCCTGGAATTTGACGCCGGACGCCAACGAATCGCAGCAGGGATTTTTGCTCAATCACCTGATTTCCGAGGAACTGCCCGCGACGCCGGAAGGCGATCACTTGTCCAATTCCGATCCGATTACCGGACAGGCGGCCTGGTACGACGTGCGGGTGCGGGTATACAAGGCCGGCGCCGACGAAGCCAAGCAAAGCTTCCCGCAATACGCGGCGGCGCCGCCGGTGCCGGGCACCGGCTTGAGAAAAGTATGGCAAGGTTTCTTTGCCGGTAGGGGAGAAAATAAATGACGCAACTCGCATTGGTCATCGATTTGAATGTGTGCGTGGGCTGTCATGCCTGTGTGACCAGTTGTAAATCCTGGAATACGTCCGGCGTGGCCGGCTTCATGTCGGACGACAATCCCTACGGCCTGAATCCCACCGGGACCTTCTTCAACCGGGTGCAGACCTACGAAGTGGGCTCGTTTCCCAACACCGAGACGGTTCATTTTCCCAAGTCCTGCCTGCATTGCGAAGAGCCGCCTTGCGTTCCGGTGTGCCCCACGGGAGCAAGTTACAAGCGCAAGGAAGACGGCATCGTGCTGGTGGACTACGACAAGTGCATCGGCTGCAAGTACTGCTCCTGGGCATGCCCTTACGGCGTGCGCGAAATTGACGAGCATCAGAAGGTGATGAAGAAATGCACCTTGTGCGTGGATCGCATCTACGACGAGAAACTGCCGGAAAAAGAGCGCAAGCCCGCCTGCGTGCTGGCCTGTCCGACCAGTGCGCGGCTTTTCGGCGACGTGCACGATCCCGATTCGGTGGTGTCGGTGGCGATCCGCGAGCAAGGCGGCTACCCGCTCATGCCGGAATGGGGCACGCAGCCGTCCAACCACTACTTGCCGCGGCGCAAGACGCGGATCAAGCTGCATGAGGACGAACTGGTGCGCGCCGACAATCCACTCAAGAAGGAAGCGCCGCAGCCGCGCCCGGATATCAGCGAACCTTCCTTGGACGATGTGACGTCCTGGTAATAACGTCCTGCCGCGATGCGCCGGAGGCGGAGCGAGTGCCGGCCCGGCGTATCGATTTAACGAGAATTTGGAGTTGAAAAAATGAATCCAGCGTTTTCCGTGGTTTTCCTCACGACCTTGATCGGCGTCGGCCAAGGACTCTTCTTGGCGCTGTATACCGGGGAAGTGTATGCCTTGTTCAAGGTGTTGCCGGCGCAGGACAGCCAGTATTTCTATGCCCAGGGCAGCTTGATTGCACTGGTATTCCTGGCTTTGGGCTTGCTCGCGTCCTTTTTCCACCTCGGCCACCCCGAACGGGCCTGGCGCGCCGCCGCCCGCTGGCGCACGTCTTGGCTGTCGCGCGAAGTCATCGTGCTGCCGGCGTTCATGGGGACGGTTTTCCTCTATGGCCTCGCCCACTATTTTGGCTGGAACGCGCCGGCAATCGCCGTGAGCGAGAACCTTACGCTGAACTTGACGGTGCTGATAGGCCTTGTCGGCACCGTATTGTGCTTCGCGCTGTTTATTTGTACCGGCATGATCTACGCTTGCCTGAAGTTTTTGCAGGAATGGCATAGCCCCTTGACCATCGTCAACTTCGTCTTGCTGGGCGGGGCCTCCGGCTTTACCTTCGCCACGGCGTTTTCCATGGCGGCGGCGCCCGGCCTGGTGAATTTTTTCGGCCTGTGGGCGATTGCCATCACCATGCTGGCCTTGCTGTCGCGGAGCGCATCCTTGATCCGCAACGCCCGGCTGAAATCCAAATCGACGCTGCAGACCGCGATAGGCGTGCGCCACACTAAAGTGGTGCAAAAATCGATGGGCTTCATGGGCGGCTCGTTCAATACCCGCGAGTTTTTTCATGGACTTGCCCCCAAGCTGCTGCGCGCGCTGAAGTGGATATTCTTGCTGCTGGTGTTCCCACTGCCGGTGTTGTTCCTGACGCTGGGATTGGGGCAGGCGTCGTTCGTCTCGTTGCTGCTGGCCTTCGCTTTCCAGTATGGCGGCCTGCTGATCGAACGCTGGTTTTTCTTCGCCCAGGCGAATCATCCGCAGAATCTTTATTACCAAACAGTCGGCTAGTCCGGCTCAGCGATAGTCCACCGAAAAACCCGGCCGTTGCCGGGTTTTTTATTGTTTTAGTCTAGCGCCTACGTATAATCTGCCCGCAACAATTCCGCTATACAG
>JAIOJO010000429.1 GCA_019911985.1 Sulfuricellaceae bacterium
CCGTGGTGGCGGACGAGGTGCGCAAGCTGGCCGAAAAATCCAGCCAGTCGGCCGGGGAAATCGACCGGATCACCCGCGTCCTCGAAAGCCGGTCCGGCGCGGTGGAGGAGGCGATCCGCCAGGGACAAGGGGCTTTGCAGAGCAGCCAGGATCACCTGGAGAATGTCGCCGTGGTGTTGTCGGAGGCGGGCAGCCTGGTGCAAAGCACGACGGCGGGCATGGACGAAATCAACGCGTCGGTGCGCGAGCAGCGGATCGCCAGCACGGAAATCGCCAACAACGTGGAACGCATCGCCCAATCGGCCGAGGCGAACAGCGCGGCGGCCGGCGAATCCGTTCGCGATGCCGACGAATTGCGCGGCTTGGCCTACACCTTGAAAGATACGCTGGGCAAGTTCAAGCTCCAATGACCCGCTTGCCGCCGGCGCGGGTTCGGGATTTTCTAAAACAGCTTCTAAGAGGCTGCCTAGGCCGTTTGGCGGATACCGCTTTTGCCGGAGAGGGGTAGAATGTCCGGCATGGCTAAATCGATGGTGCTCTCGGACCGCATTCACACCTACGGTCAAAATTTGCTGCAGCGCTACGGCGAACGGGTGCATAAAATTTCTCTGGATGCCGGGATATTTACCTGCCCTAACCGCGACGGCAGCAAGGGCGTCGGCGGTTGCACTTTTTGCAACAACGATTCGTTCAGCCCCTCGGCGGGAACCGGATTGGATATCGACGGCCAGATCGCGCGCGCGCGCGAACGCATCGCCAAGCGCACCCGCGCCCGCAAATTCATCGCCTATTTCCAGGCCTACACCAATACCTATGCCAAGGTGGAGCAATTGGAAGCGCTCTACCGCCATGCCCTCGGCCAGCCCGACATGGTGGGCCTGTCCGTCGGCACCCGCCCCGATTGCGTTTCCGGCAAGGTGCTGGATTTGCTCGAACGCCTCCGCGCACGCGGCTTGGAGGTGGTGCTCGAACTGGGCTTGCAGTCCGCCAACGACGCCACGCTGGAACGCGTCAACCGCGGCCATACGCTGGCGGAATACCGCGCCACGGCCAAGGCTGCCAGGCAGCGCGGCATTCCGGTTTGCGCGCACCTGATCGTGGGGTTGCCGGGAGAAGGCGAAAGCGATTTCCACGCTTCGCTCGATACGGTTCTGGAGATCGGGGTCGACGGGCTCAAGCTGCATCCCCTGCACGTGGTCAAGCATACGATTTTGGCCAAGCAGTGGCGCTGCGGCGACTATAGCCCCTTGGCGCTGGACGGTTATATCCGCATCGCGTGCGACCTGATCGAACGCACGCCCGCCGAGGTGGCGTTTCATCGAGTGACCGCAACGGCGCCGGAAAAGGTCTTGCTGGCGCCGGAGTGGTGCGGCAAAAAATGGATCGTGCTCAACGGTATCGAGCAGGAATTGCGGCGCCGCGACAGCCGTCAGGGATGCCTGGCCGGGACGCCTTTTTTAAGGGAGCTTCGTCATGTCGCTTGAACTGGTTTGCCCGGCGGGTAATTTGCCGGCCCTCAAGGCCGCTGTCGATAACGGCGCGGATTGCGTGTACATGGGGTTTCGCGACAGCACCAACGCCCGCGCTTTCGCCGGGCTGAATTTCGACTTGCCTACCGCGCGCGAGGGCCTACGCTATGCCCACGCCAAGGGCGCGAAAGTGCTGCTGGCGCTGAACACCTTTCCCCAAGCCGATACCTGGCAGCGCTGGCGGACGGCGGTGGACAATGCCGCCGACGTGGGCGTGGACGCCGTGATCCTCGCCGATCCCGGCCTCATGCGCTACGCCTCGCGCGCTTACCCGAATCTGCGCCTGCACCTGTCGGTGCAAGGCTCCGCCACGAATTACGAGGCGATCAATTTTTACCACGAACACTTCGGCATCCAGCGCGCGGTGTTGCCGCGCGTGCTGTCGCTGGCCCAGGTGGAAAACGTGGTGAAGAATACCCCGGTGGAAATCGAACTGTTCGGCTTCGGCGGCTTGTGCGTGATGGTGGAAGGGCGCTGCGTGTTGTCTTCCTACGCCACCGGCGAATCGCCGAATACCGCCGGGGTCTGCTCGCCCGCCAAGGCGGTGCGCTGGCAGCAGACCCCGCAGGGACTGGAGTCGCGCCTCAACGGCGTGCTGCTGGACCGCTACGGAGCCGATGAAAACGCCGGCTATCCCACGCTGTGCAAGGGCCGCTTCGACGTCAACGGCGAAACCTATTACGCCATCGAGGAACCCGCCAGCCTGAACACCCTGGAACTGCTGCCGCAAATGCTCGCCATGGGCATTTCCGCGATCAAGATCGAAGGCCGCCAGCGCAGCCCGGCCTACGTCGAGCAGGTGACCAAGGTATGGCGCGCCGCGATCGATTCGGCCCGGCGCAGCGCGGAAAATTTCACCGTCAGTCAGGCCTGGATGGCGCAACTGAACAAGGTGGCCGAGGGACAGCAAAATACCCTGGGCGCGTATCACCGGCCGTGGAAATAACATCTTTTTTAACCGCAAGGGACGCAAGGTAACGCAAAGGAAAGCCTTTTTATGAAGTTGAATTCCTTCGCGTACCTTTGCGACCTTTGCGGTGAAAACGGTTTTTTAAAGCGAATTTGATATGAAACTAGCATTAGGCCCCATTCTCTACTACTGGGAACGCGACACCGTCTTTAATTTCTACGATGAGATCGCCGCCTCGCCGGTGGACATCGTCTACCTCGGCGAAACGGTCTGCTCGCGCCGCCACACCTTGCGCACCGAGGATTGGCTTGAGATCGCGGGCCAACTCGCCGCCGCCGGCAAGGAGGCGGTGCTGTCCAGCCAGGCGCTGATCGAGTCCGAATCCGATCTGAAGACCCTGCGCCGCCTCGCCGGCAACGGCGCGTTCGCGGTCGAGGCCAACGACATCGGCGCGGTGCGCCTGCTTGCCGCGGCCCAGGCGTCCTTCGTCGCCGGCCCCCACGTCAATACCTACAACCCGCAGACGCTGGCGCTGCTGGCCGAGATCGGCGCCAAGCGCTGGGTCATGCCGGTGGAAATGTCGCGCGCGGCGCTGGTCCACATGCTGGCCGCGCGGCCGCACGGCATGGAAACCGAAGTATTCGCCTACGGCCGCCTGCCTTTGGCTTTCTCGGCGCGCTGCTTCACCGCCCGCCACTTCAACCTGCCCAAGGACGACTGCCAGTTCCGTTGCCTGGATTACGCCAACGGCCTCAGCCTGAAAACCCGCGAAGGCCAGCCCTTCCTCGCGCTGAACGGCATCCAGACGCAATCCGCCAGCGTCTACAACCTGCTCGGCGAAACGGCCTCCATGCGCGACACCGGCGTGGACATCGTGCGCGTCAGTCCGCAAGCCTTCCACACCGCCAAGATTCTCAAGCTGTTCCGCGACGCGATGGACGGCCCACTCCCCGTGGAGAGCGCCCTGCAGCAAATCGCCAAGCTGATGCCCGACCAAGCCTGCGACGGCTACTGGCACGGCCGGCCCGGCATCGAGCAGAGCTATCTTGCTTCCGCTGAGGGCGCTTCTTAGCAACGGGCACCCCGTATTTCGCTGCGCTTCCTCCGGGCTGGTTGCATACCATCTCTTGATGGGTATCGTCCAATGGACTACACTTGTCGTATGAATTTTGAATGGGATGAAGCCAAAAGCGAGGCGTGCTTTATTCAGCGCGGATTTGATTTTGCTTACGCGGCACGGGCGTTTTTTGATCCCAACCGAATCGTGCATGCCGACACCAGGCACAGCTATGGCGAGGAGCGCTACCAACTGATGGGCATGATCGAACGGCGTCTGTTCGTGGTGGTCTATACCCCACGCCATGATGCCATGCGAATCATCTCGGTACGCAAAGCCAATCAACGAGAGGTCAGACACTATGAAGACAGTACGTGTGACGATTAACCCTGCCGTTCCGGCCACCATGGCTTTGGGGTGCATCGACGCTGCTCGCGTGGATGCCACCACCGAGGAGGGCATCGCCGCACACCAAGCCGCCGACGAAGCCGAAGCCATGCAGGACGTGGCGAAGTTCGCACGCCGGGTCAGAAAACGCCTTGGACTGAGCCAGGCAGAGTTTTCACAGCGGATTGATGTCTCGCTCGACACTATCCGCAACTGGGAACAAGGCAAACGCTGCCCGACCGGTGCTGCCAAGGCACTGCTCAAGGTGTTGGACAAAGCACCCGAGGCGGCGTTGGCGGCGCTCGACTGAAAGAGGCTGAAAATTTGGCGTGGCGATGCCTAATCCGGTCGCTCGCCAAATTTCAGGGCATTGGTTCCGCCCCGCAAAAGGGATAAAATGAATTCCAATCCGGCCTTGTCGAAAGTGCGTTCATGAACCTGCCCGTTTTTAAATTCCCCAAGCCTCTCGCAGCGGCGCTGTCGCGGTTGCCGGACTACCCGCCTTCTCTGCTCTTCAGCAAGGCGCTCAACCTGGCGCTGGGGCGCATCATCAAGCCCGAGCTGCTGGAGCCGCTGCACGGCAAGCGGATCGGTATCCATGTGAGCGATGCCGGCTTGCACTTTTGTTTCACCGTAGCCCGCAGCGGTTTTTCTGCGTGCAGGGCGGATAAGACCCCCGACTTGAGTATCAGCGCCAGCGCCCACGATTTCCTGCAGTTGGCGATGCGCAAGGAAGACCCCGACGCCTTGTTCTTCAGCCGCCGCCTGGTGGTGGAGGGCGACACCGAACTCGGCCTGATCGCCAAGAACACGCTGGACGCCGTGGAGATGCCCAAGATCGAGTTCTCCCGGCTGCTGCCTGGGCCGCTGTTGGAAAAAGCCGCGATTCGACTGCTGACCGCCGGTCATTGAATTGCGCTTTGCAACATTCTCCGCCTGCTGAGGACGCCCCCGTTTTCATTACCTGAGCGCATCTAATCCCCCAAGGCCACCGCCCGTCGCGATGGCCTTTTTCTTTGCCCGGAGAATGATCCGGCGCTACTTCAAAAAAGATTGATCTGGGTCAATAAAAAATATTGACTCATCACAATATGAGGGGTAATTTATGCGTAACAATGACTACATATAGTGTTCTTGGGTATATCAACCAGGCGCTTGGATAGGCTGGCATAGGAGGGATGGCAATGGCATCGATGCAATCGGCGGAGAGCAATACGGTTTTTCTGCCTCGGAACGTAATCAAGCGCGACGGCAGCGTCGCTCCCTTCGACGCCGACAAGATACGCTCCGCCATCCAGCGGGCGGGGAACGCCAGCGGGGAGTTCGGCGCCGACGAAGCGGTTCTTCTCGGCGCCCAGGTGGCCAAGGTGCTGATCCACAAATTCCGCAATCAGCCGCCCCACATCGAGAAGATCCAGGATGCGGTGGAGCAGGTGCTGATTTCCGCCAACCATCTCAAGACCGCGCGCGCCTATATCGTCTACCGCGAACAGCACACCAAGCTGCGCCAGGACCGCAAGACGGTGGTGGACGTGGAAAGCTCAATCAACGAATACTTGGAGCAGATGGACTGGCGCGTCAACGCCAACGCCAACCAGGGCTACAGCCTGGGCGGCCTGATCCTGAATGTATCCGGCAAGGTGGTGGCGAACTACTGGCTCAACCATGTCTATCCGCCGGAAGTCGGCGTGGCACACCGCGAGGGCGATATCCACGTGCACGACCTCGACATGCTGGCGGGCTACTGCGCCGGCTGGTCGCTGCGCACCTTGCTCAACGAAGGCCTCAACGGCGTGCCGGGCAAGGTGGAGGCGGGGCCGCCCAAGCATATGTCCTCCGCGGTGGGGCAGATCGTCAACTTCCTCGGCACCTTGCAAAACGAATGGGCCGGCGCGCAGGCGTTTTCTTCCTTCGATACCTACATGGCGCCCTTTATCCGCAAGGACAGCCTGAGCTACCACGACGTGAAGCAGTCCATCCAGGAGCTGATCTACAACCTCAACGTGCCGTCGCGCTGGGGCACGCAGACGCCCTTCACCAACCTGACCTTCGACTGGGTTTGTCCGGAAGACCTGCGCGAGCAAGTGCCCGTCATCGGCGGCGAGGAAATGCCTTTTTGCTACGGCGAGCTGCAGGCCGAGATGGACATGATCAACCGCGCCTATATCGAGGTGATGACCGCCGGCGACGCCAAGGGACGGGTGTTCACCTTCCCGATTCCGACTTACAACATGACGCCGGACTTCCCCTGGGAGTCGGAAAACGCCACCCGCTTGTTCGAGATGACGGCCAAATACGGTCTGCCGTATTTCCAGAACTTCATCAATTCCGAACTCAAGCCCAACATGGTGCGCAGCATGTGCTGCCGCCTCCAGCTCGACCTGCGCGAACTGCTCAAGCGCGGCAACGGCCTCTTCGGCAGCGCCGAACAGACCGGATCGGTGGGCGTGGTGACGGTCAATTGCGCGCGCCTCGGCCACCTCTATCCCAGCGACGAGGACGCCCTGTTCGAGCGCCTCGACGCGCTGCTGGAAATCGCCAAGAACAGCCTGGAGATCAAGCGCAAGGTGATCCAGCGCCACATGGACGCGGGGCTTTTCCCCTATACCAAGCGCTATCTCGGCACCTTGCGCAATCATTTTTCCACCATCGGCGTCAACGGCATCAACGAGATGATCCGCAACTTCAGCGCCGGCGAGCACGACATCGCCGGCGCCTGGGGCCACCGTTTCGCGGTGCGCCTGCTCGACCACGTGCGCGCCCGTATGCTGGCCTTCCAGGAGGAAACCGGCCACATGTATAACCTCGAGGCGACGCCGGCGGAAGGCACCACCTACCGCTTCGCCCGCGAGGACAAAAAGCGCTTCCCCGATATTCTCCAGGCCGGGACCGCCGATATGCCCTACTACACCAACTCCTCGCAACTGCCGGTGGGTTTCACCGACGACCCCTTCGAAGCGCTGGAACGGCAGGAGGAATTGCAGAAGAAATACACCGGCGGCACCGTGTTGCACCTTTACATGACCGAACGCATTTCCAGCGCCGAGGCGTGTAAAAACCTGGTCAAGCGCTCGCTGGAACGCTTCGGCCAGCCTTACATCACCATCACGCCGACTTTTTCGATTTGCCCGAAACACGGTTATTTGGACGGCGAGAACAAGTTTTGCCCGAAGTGCGACGAAGAGTTGCTGGCGCAAAAACGCCGCCTGGTCAACGCGGCCTGATGTTCAGGGGGAAATAATGGTCAAATTAAGCATCCTCTATCCGAACCGGGAAGGCGGCCGGTTCGACATGGATTATTACCTCAACACGCACATGCCCTTGTCGATTCGCCTGCTCGGAACGGCGCTGAAAGGCCTTAACGTCGAGCAAGGATTGAGCGGCGGCCTGCCGGATTCGCCCGCGCCCTATGTCGCCTTGTGCCATATGTTGTTCGACTCGCCGCAGGCTTTTTACGAGGCTTTCATGCCCCATGCCGAAACGCTGCAAGGCGACATCCCCAACTACACCGATATCGAACCCATTATTCAGATTAGCGCGGTGAGGATAGCCCGCTAAGCCGGGGCTATCCGGCCCAAGCCATCAGCCAAGGAGAAAGTCATGACCGATCTATCGCAAGCAATGCAGGCCGCCCAAGTAGTGTTGACCGACAACGAGCGTCAGCCCTGCGAAATATGGACGCGCGTGATGGGCTATCATCGCCCAGTGGCCTCGTTCAACGTCGGTAAAAAAGGCGAGTACTACGAGCGCACCTATTTCGTCGAATGCCGCGACCAGCAGGCCGCCTGAGTTGTCGCCGGGCCTCCGCCTCGGGGGCATGGTCCCGCTTACCACCACCGATTATCCCGGCGGCCTGGCGGCGGTGTTGTTCTGTCAAGGCTGCCCGTGGCGCTGCGCTTACTGCCAGAATACCCATTTGATTCCCCCCAAGGGCGAGCGCGAACTGGCGTGGAGCGATGTGCTGGCCTTTTTGCGGCGGCGAATCGGCTTGCTCGACGCGGTGGTGTTCAGCGGCGGCGAACCGAGCTTGCAGCAAGCGATTGTCGCGGCAGCGCGTCAGGTGCGCGGCATGGGCTTCAAGCTTGGCCTGCATACCGCCGGCCCCTACCCGGAACGGCTGGCGGAGGTGCTGCCGGAACTGGACTGGGTCGGCATGGACGTCAAGGCCGGTTTCGCCGACTACGCCGCCACCACCGGCGTACCCGGCAGCGGCGCCAAGGCGCAAGCCAGCGCGCGTTTGCTGCTGGAAAGCGGAATAGCCCACGAGTTCCGCACCACCTGGCACCCCGCCCTGATGTCCGCGGAACGGTTGCGCGCCTTGGCGCGGACACTAGCCGGGATGGGCGTCCGCCGTTTCGCGCTGCAGGCATTCCGCGCTACCGGCTGCGCCGATGCCGGGCTGAACGCCGCGCCAGCCGTGCGCATCGACGAGGAAATGCTGGCCGAATTGGCGCAAATGTTTGCGGAATTCGTTTATCGGCCGGCTTAGGGGATGTCGGCTAAAAAAGTGGTCGAATATTGAAGATGTAGTACTCGTGGGGCGTAATACCCTTCGGTTATTGCGCCGCAGGGTGGTACCCATTCGGCGGATTACGCTACGCTAATCCGCCCTACGCAGACTTAAGGAATCTCTGATTAACGCACCGATTCTTCCCTGATTTGGTCATCGAACCAAGTTTTCAGAAGGAATCGGTCAATATCTGTCTGTAATTCAGTGCATCAATGCCATTTCTGGCCTCTTTTTCATGCTGTTTGCCATT